>CAZZBA010000129.1:0-10525 GCA_964652765.1 uncultured Victivallales bacterium
GTCCCGGTCACGGCCTGGCGCCGAAGCACCTGCCGGAAGTGCTCGGTCGCCGCGCCGCCCGGTCCATCGCCCGCGGCACGCCGCTGGCCTGGGACATGTTGGATCCGGTCCCGCCATCGGTCGCCGCGCCGGTCGCGCAGCCCATCTTGCGGAGAACCAGATGAATGTCATTGTTTTGGGCTTCCACGAAGATGACACCGTCATGCAGCTCAAGATGCTGAATCCAGACTGGAATATCGTTTGGATTGGCAGCGAGATGCAGCGGCAAAAATATCCGGAGTGCCAGTATAGCTATCACAATCTGCAGTACGGACGCATCGAAAAGGCGCCTTTCTCAGGCGCCTACGCGGACCAATACCAGCGCGTGTTCGACCATTTCATCTACTACCTGCGCATGATGACGCGTGTCTCCGGCGACGGGTGGGTGGACTGGACGCTGCCGGATTATATCAACCTGTTCAACCTGCATTACGATCTCTTTGCCAGCCTGTTTCACCGGCACAAACCCGACATCGTGATCTTCTCGAACCTGGCGCACGAGGGGTTCGACTGCGTCCCCTATCTGCTTGCAAAAGCGCTTGGAATCAAGACCTTGATGGCGATCCAGTCCTTTTTCCCGAATCTATTCTTCTGCGTAACCAGCGCAGAGGATTACGGGCTGTTCAAGGATATTCCATTTTTCAAGACGCCCGTGCCCTTTCCAATCGAAAAGCGGCATTTCAAGGCGCATCCCTACGTGCCATTGGGACCTCCCTACGGCATCAATGTGCGTACCGCCCGCGTGCTTGGGCGCCTGCTGTTGGAGAAGGGCCCTGCGCGTCTCCTCATGCGCTACTTCCGTCTGCGGGACCATCGGCGGATGATGGACATTTATTGCGCACGGGAACCACCTCGGTTTGACCGTCCCTTCGTCTACTTTGCGCTTCACATGCAGCCGGAACTTGCGACTTCGGCCATCGGCGGCATCTATGACGACCAGCTTCTGGCCATCGAGCGCTTGTCAAAACTTGTGCCCGCCGACTGGATGATCTATGTCAAGGAACACCCCACGCAGACGGAGCAGTTCAGGGGAAACCTGTTTTTCGACCGGCTGGGCAGGATGCCGAACGTCTGCCTAGTTGCCCGCCGGACAAACACATTCGAACTCATCGCCAACTCGCAGTTCGTAGCGACCATCTCGGGAACCGTCGGGTGGGAGGCCGTCACGGGTGGCAAGAATGTACTCGTGTTCGGCAACGCCTGGTACCTGACGTTGCCGGGCGTGTTCCATTTCGACGATCACTTCTCGATCGCGCGCATCATGACCTACCGGATCGACCACCAGGACGTGGAACAGGCGGTGGGAAACATGCAGGCCAAGATGCTGCCCGGCATCATTGACCCGGTGTATGCCGTTCTGCTTAAGGAGTTTGATCCTATTGCGAACGCAAACCTGGTCGCGCGCGGGCTGACGCGATATGTGCAGCATGTTATAGCCAAGCCTGAGCCGTCTGCCCCATAAAGGATTGGATCATGGCGCACCTATTCTACCTGTCTACCGCAATCTACCGATCCTACCTGCTTCTTCTGGATGAGGCCGAGACCTGCATTCGGGAGGGCGGAACGCCTGTTTTCCTGACCTGCGATGGACGTCTTTCGCCCTACTGTTTCGCCAATGTCTCCGCGAACAAGGCGGTCTGCCGGTGTTGCCGTTTCATGCGCAAGGAGGGTCTGGCCGCGCTTTCCAAGCCGGTCCGGCATTTCTCCGTTCGCGACCTGCTCACCGAAGCGCGCATCCGGGAGATTGCGCAGATGCGCTTCGATTACCAGACCGTCAAGGACATCTACGCGATCGAGTACAAAAACGTGGATATCGGCTATGCGGCGCTATCCCATTACATCAGTTGCACGCGCAACTATGAGCCGTCGTTGACGCCGGAACTGCGGACGGTCATCGACGGGTTTCTGCGGGCTTCCGTCTACCTGACAGACGCCGTGGAAAAGCTCATCGCGGATATTCCCTTCGAAGCCGCATCGCTCTTCAATGGCCGGACTTTCGACACCCGTCCGGTGCTGCGAAAGTGCGTCGCGGCGGGCATCAAGACCAACGTCTTCGAACTCATTGGCACTGGCGAGCACGTCAAAAAAGTCTGCTTTCCCGACTCCATGCCGCAGAATGTTGCGATGCAGGGGCGATGGATCCTGGCGCAGTGGCGGGCGGCGGTGGCCAAAAATGAGCCGGAGGCGATCAGGATCGGCCGTTCCTTTTATGAGAAGAAACGCGCAGGTGTTCGCGTCGGGGATCGGGTCTACACGGCAAAACAGCAGAAGGACCTGCTGCCGTCCAACTGGAACCCGGCGCAAAAGAACATCGTCTTCTTCATCAGTTCGGAAGACGAGAACATGGCGCTCGACAAGTTGTGGGAATCCGGCAACTACGTGCCCACGCAGATCGGGGGGGTCCGGAAGATTCTGGATGCGCTCCGTGACCGGAGCGATCTCTACCAGGTCTATGTGCGGGTTCACCCCAATCTCGAACATGTGAAGTTCGCCTATCACACCGACCTGTACACCCTGGAGCAGGAGTACCCCAATGTCACCGTACTGGCGCCGGCCTCCCCGGTCAGCACGTACGCGCTCATCGATCACGCGGATAAGGTGGTCGTATTCGGCTCAACCGTGGGTGTCGAAGCCTCCTATTGGGGCAAGCCGGTCATTCTCATCGGCCCGGCATACTATCAGAACCTGGGGGCCTGCTATTTCCCCAAGGATGATGCCGACCTGAAGCGGTTGCTCATCAGCGATCTGCCCGCCATGGACCAGATGCCTGCGATCATCTATGGTTATTCCATCTCCGGCGATGTCGGGATGCCTTTCCGCCATTTTGACTTCTCTCTATTCTGGCCGGATCGTTTTCTGGGCAAGGTGATCGGCAGCAAGCGCGTGAGATCGGCTGTCCTGGGCCGGGCGCTTCGTCTGATTCAATCGGTGCTGGGTGCTCTCCAGTACGCCTATGCCACGCTGCCCTCGCGTTTTCTGAAGAAAACGAGCGCCCGGTAAGCGTTGTCCGCACATAAGCCGTTGCAAGCGTTCATTCCCTTCACCTTGCGGCCTTTGCGCCCTTGCGTTATAAATCCCAACCCGAAGCCTTTCAACGCAAGGGCGCAAGGTTCGCAAGGTGTTTGCAAAGCCCATCTGCACCCTCCGCACACCCTCGCCAACTCTCGCAGGACAGGGCACCCGGTCGGGTGCGATTTTAGTTAGTGGGGAGCGAGAGGAAGAACCGAACTCACCAAGAAGGCACGAAGATCACGAAGAAGGCGTCGAGGTTTGGATTTGAGCACGGTTCCATAAACGGCTGTGACGCTTCCACCACCCAAACCTGTGTCCGCTGCTGAAGGACAGGCATCGCCCTGAGCAGATGCACGTTTTCTCGGGTCCGTCCGTTCACAAATGCTGGCCAAACTTGCTGTTCCTTCGTGTCCTTCGTGCCTTCGTGGTGAACGCTCCCTTCTCGCCTTCCACTAACCGCAATCGCACCCCGCAGGTCCAGGCGCCCGGTCCATGCTTGCCTTGGCGACCATGGTTCAGTACTATGCGCGTCATGGAATCGCTTCTCCAGACAGGTTGTTGCGAGTGGCATGCGAACGGTCGAAAGAGGTCATATTTCAAGCGATTAGCATGAAACGGGTAGCCATCATACAAGCACGGATGTCCTCGCGGCGTCTTCCGGGCAAGGTGCTGAAACTGCTCGGCGGTCAGCCCCTGCTGGGACGCATGTTGGCGCGCGTGCGAAGGGCCGAAAGACTGGATGACGTGGTGGTGGCGTCGTCCACCGAACCCGAAGATGACGTCATTGCCGCGTATTGCTCCCAGGCGGGTGTGCCTTTGCTGCGGGGACCGCTTGAAAATGTGGCTCAGCGGTTTTCAATGGCCATGGAGGCCTGGCCGGCCGATGTCTATGTCCGCTTGTGCGCCGACAGTCCGCTGATGGATCCGGCCGTTATCGACGCGGTCGTCGCGCGGTTTGAGGCTGAGAAACCGGACCTGGCCACGAATGTTCATCCGCGGTCATTTCCGGCGGGGTTGTCCGTTGAGGCGATCCATGCGGCCACGTTCCGGGCCGCATTCCCGCGTTTTACGACTACCCCGCAGCGTGAACATGTGACCCGTTTTTTCTACGAGCACGCCGGATGCTACCTGATCGCAAATGTCGTCAATCCGTCGCCGCTTCCGCCCATGGATCTTAGCGTGAACACGGAGGAGCAGTGGCAGTTGCTGACGCGGCTGTGGGAGGCGTTTGGCGACCGGTGGGACCGGCTGCCCTGGCGCGAGGCGGCCGACTTCATTCTGGCGCATCCGACAACGAGGGCGGGTGTATGAGGTTGAACGTCGGAGTGATCGGCCTGGGTGTCGGGGCACATCATGTTCGCGCCTACGAGCGGAACCCGGCCTGCTGCTTGAAGGTCGTGTGCGATCTGTCGGCCGATGTGCTGGACAAGTTCCGCGCCACCCATCCCGGCGTCGCGACCACCACGGATGCCGGGAGCGTCCTCGCCGACGAGTCCATCCAACTGGTTTCGATTGCCTCGTATGACAACGACCATGCCACGCAGGTTGAACAGGCGCTCGCGCATCGCAAGCATGTGCTGGTTGAGAAACCGATTTGCCTGCTCCCGGAGGAGGCTGCGCGCATCCGGCAATGCCTGTGCGAGAACCCGAAACTGCGCCTGTCCAGCAATCTGAACCTGCGGACATGCCCCCGTTTTAGCGCCCTCAAAGAGCGCCTGGCACAGGGGGATCTGGGGCGTCTTTTCCACTTGGATGCGGACTATCTGTGGGGGCGAAAGGAAAAACTGACCGCCGGTTGGAGGGGCCGCCTGGACCACTACTCGATCATCCTCGGCGCCTCCGTACACATGGTTGATCTCGTGCTCTGGCTCACGGGAAAGCGACCGGTTGACGTCATGAGCTGCGGCAACCGGATCGCCATCCAGGACAGTGCTTGCCGGGCCGATGACTTCAACGTGATGATCCTGCGCTTTGAAGACGGCCTCGTGGCCAAGGTGATGTCCAGCGGCGGTTGCGTCCATCCGCATTTTCACCGGCTGCGGGCCTACGGGACGCGCGAGACGTTTATTCATGACACGCTGGCATCGGGCCGCCTGATATCGGCCGTACCCGGCGCAGTCCCGCTCGAGGTCGCCGGCGACTATCCCGCTTCGGACCGGAAGGGCGAGATCATTGACTCGTTCGTGGCATCCATTCTGGACGGAAAATGCCGGGCGATGGTGACCGAGGCGGATGTTTTCGATGCCATGAGCGTATGCTTCGCAGCGGAGGAAGCCCTTGTGCGCGGCGAACGCGTGACGATTCGATACCTGTAACGGGGAGAGGACGACCATGAAGAGGACGATTCCGTTTGGCAAGCCGGTCATCGGCAACGAAGAGAAGGCGGCGGTGGCCGCAGTGATGGATTCAGGGATCATGGTGCATGGGCCCAAGATCATCGAATTCGAGGCTGGTTTTTCGGCGTTTACCCGCGCCCCGCATGCCGTGGGCGTCTCTTCCTGCACGGCAGGGCTCCACCTGGCGTACTTTGGCCTGGGGATTGGACCGGGCGACGAGGTGATTGTTCCGGCCATGACGCATACGGCAACGGCACATGCGGTCGAACTGGTGGGCGCGCGTCCGGTATTTGCCGATGCCGAGCCGCAGACGGGCAATGTGGATCTTGACCAGGTTGAAAGCCTGATCACTGCTAAGACCCGTGCAATCTCCGTCGTGCATTACCTCGGGATGCCCGTGGACATGCACCGGGTGAACCAGATGGCCGCGCGGCACAACCTGCACGTGATCGAAGACTGTGCACTCGCGCTGGGCGCCCGCCTGGGCGGAATACACACCGGGCTGTTCGGAACCTGCGGCAGTTTCTCCTTCTACCCGGTCAAGCATGTGACGACGGCCGAGGGCGGCATGCTGATCACCCGGGATGCGGCTTTCGCCAAGAAGATGGAGTTGATCCGGGCTTTCGGCGTCGACCGGCACCATGGCGTGCGCACGGTGCCCGGTTTCTACGATGTCATCGCCCTGGGATTCAACTACCGCATGAGCGAAGTGCATGCGGCCATCGGCATTGAGCAACTCAAGCGTCTGCCAAACTTCCTCTATCGCCGTCGAATCAACTATGATACCCTTTCGAACGCACTCCGGCAGGTCGCGGAGTTGGGCACCCTGCAGTCCAGTCACGGTGACTTCGAGAGTTCGTATTACTGTCACCTGATCCTGCTGCCGGAGCGGCTCCGGGACCAGCGTCCCGAGATCATGGAGCAGTTGAAGGTGCGCGGGGTGGGTACGAGCGTCTATTACCCGCAGCCGGTGCCGCGCATGACGTACTACCGCGAGAAGTACGGATACCGGAATGGCCGGTATCCCCATGCCGAGCGTATCGCCGACACCGGGATCGCTCTGCCGGTCGGGCCGCATCTGGACGAAGAGGACATGGTGTACATCGGACAGCAGATTCGGGAAGTTCTTGCCGGTCGCTGAACGGATGCCAGTGGGAGAGACCATCATGAAGGATGAGATTTCGTTGAAAGGCCGGCGGATCGCGCTGATCGGGGGAGCCGGTTTCATCGGGCACAACCTGGCCCTGCACCTGAAGCGGCATGGCGCCGAAGTGTCGGTGATTGACGGATTGCTGGTGAACAACCTCCTCTCCCTGTTCTGCTCCTCCTACGCCGGCCAGGAGCGCGAACTCTATCAGCACATCATCCAGGAACGGTTGCATCTGCTGAGCGAGGCCGATATTCCGTTGTTTGTGGAGGATGCGCGCGACTATCACCGCCTGTCCCACGTCTTGCACCGGATCAAACCCCAGGTGATCATCCTGCTGGCCGCCGTATCCCATGCCAGTCGATCCAACAAGGATCCGTTCAGCACGTTTGACCACAGTCTGCGCACGCTTGAAAATGCACTGGACAATGCCAAGGACCAGGTGGAGCACTTTGTCTACTTCTCCTCCAGCATGGTCTACGGCAACTTTGAAGGCGACTCGGTCACGGAAGAAACCGTGTGTCGCCCGCTCGGGATCTACGGCGCGCTCAAGCTTGCCGGTGAACTGCTGGTCAAGGCATACCAGCAGGTGTTCAATCTGAACTACACCATTGTCAGGCCGTCCGCCCTGTACGGGCCTCGCTGCGTAAGCCGGCGCGTCGGGCAGGTGTTCATTGAGAACGCCATGCGCGGGCAGGGGCTGACAGTCAAGGGCGATGGCGCGGAACGCATTGATTTCACGTATATTGACGATCTGGTGACAGGCGTGCGGCGATGCCTGGAAGTGCCGGAGGCCCGCAATGAAACGTTCAACCTCACCTGCGGCCAAGGGCGGGCAATCAATGAACTGGTGGGCTTGATGCAGAATTCGTTCCCCGGTCTGACCGTGCGGCACGAAAAGCGCGACGCCCTGACGCCCGAGCGCGGCACCCTGGATGTGAGCAAGGCCCGGCGCATGCTGGGGTATGCGCCCGCGTTCCCGATCGAAAAAGGGTTTGCCGAGTACATCGCGTGGTACCGGTCGCTGTTTGGATCCCTGCAACCGGTGCTGAAATCCTGCACGCCGCAAGTCAACGAGTAGTCGTTTGCCCGGAGTGAACCCATGGCGGATGTGTGCGTGCTGGCGCCGGATGCATGGCTGGCAGGATACCTCGGCGGCGAGGTGTTCCGGCTCACCCTGTCAGGCGAGCCCGGTCAGCCCACCGACCTCGACCCGGTTCGCCAGTGCCAGCAGCGTCCCGCACCGGTCTTCCTCTATACCCGGATTCCAGCCGCCTGGCTCAACGCCGTGCGGATGCTTGAGGAACTCGGCTTCCATCTGGTAGAGACCAGTGTGGTCTTTGACAAAACATGCGACTCCGCAGCGCCCTGCGGCGGGGTCTGTGTGCGCCCCGCCCGGCCGGATGATCGCCAGGCGGTTGTTGAACTGGCGCGGCAGAGTTTTGTCTTCTCGCGTTTTCACCTCGATCCCGCCATTCCCCGCAAGGACGCGGATGCGGTGAAGGCCGGATGGGCGGAAAGTTATTTCCTGGGCAAACGCGGCGACGGCATGATCGTCGCCACGGCCGGCGAGACGGTCGTCGGGTTCCTGCAACTGCTGTTTGCCGGCACCGATGGTATGGTCATCGATCTCATCGCCGTTGACCGGGAGCACCGGGGCATGTCCGTCGCCGCGGCGATGATCGCCCAGGCGCAGCGCCTGCCTGGACGCGCGCTGATCCGGGTCGGCACCCAGGCGGTTAATATTCCATCCGTCCGCTTGTACGAGAAGCTCGGGTTCCGTCTGCGCGAGTCGTCGTACGTATTTCACTATCATAACGCGATGCGTCTGCGAGCCATGCCATGAAGATCGGTTCATTCGACCTGACACAGAAAGTTCTGGTTGTTGCCGAGATCGGCAATAACCACGAAGGTGACTTCGCGCGGGCAGGGGAGATGATCAGGCAGGCGGCCGCCTGTGGCGCCGACGCGGTCAAGTTCCAGGCGATCGTGCCCGAAGAGCTGGTCAGCCCGGATCAGGCGCAGCGGCGGGCGACGTTGCAGCGTTTTCGCTTGAGCTGGGAACAGTTCATTTCGCTCGCCACGCTGGCTCGCAGCCAGGGGCTGCTGTTCCTGATGACACCATTCGACCTGGAAGGTGTCCGCGTGCTGGCACCGCACATTGACGCCATCAAGATCGCTTCTGGCGACAACACCTTCCTTCCCCTCCTCGACGCGGCGGCCGGGACGATGCGGCCCCTCATCATCTCCACGGGTTTGCTCGATCTCGCCGGCGTCCGGAAACTGGTTGACTACGTGATGGCGCGGCTCGGGCCGGACCGTTCCGAATGCCTGGCCCTGCTGCACTGCGTCTGCGCCTACCCGGTTCCCGACGACCAGGCCAATCTGGCGGCCATACCGGTCCTGCGGGCCAACCTGCCGTGCCCGATCGGCTATTCCGATCACACGCTGGGCATCGACGCGGCGGTCTTCGCCGTTGCCGCCGGCGCCCGGATCATCGAGAAGCATTTCACCCTGGATAAGCACGCCTCGGACTACCGGGATCACCAGCTTTCGGCTGATCCGGCTGACATGCGTAATCTCGTGGCGCAGATCCGGCGCGTCGAGCGCATGTGCGGTCCCGAGGGGAAGGCGCTGCAGGCCGTCGAGGTGGCCATGGAGGGCCCCGTGCGCCGCTCCATTGCCGCCGGCCGCGACCTGCCCGCAGGCCACGTCATCACCGGGTCGGACTTTTCCTGGCTGCGTCCGGGAGGAGGCCTTGCTCCCGGCGGCGAATCCAGGTTGCTGGGCAGGCGGCTGCGGGTCCCGCTCAAGCGGGGAGAACGGTTTTCCATGGAGGCGCTGGACTGAACCATGTGTGGTATTGCGGGATATATTGGCAAACGGGAGTTGGGTCAGGACGCCGTCGACGCATGTCTCCGGCTGATGCGTCGGCGCGGCCCGGACCATGCGGCGTTCCGGCACCGGGTGAACCCGGCCGGTTCGCAGGTCTATCTGCTCCATTCGCGGTTGAGCATCATTGACCTCGACGAGCGGGCCAACCAGCCTTTCAACATTGGCGCCAAGAGCATGGTGTTAAACGGCGAACTCTACAACTACGTGGAACTCCGCCGGGAACTCGAGGCGCGCGGCGTCGACCTTCGTACGCAATCGGACACCGAGGTGCTGCTGCACGCCATCGACCACGATGGCTGGCAGGTGCTGGACCGCTGCGAAGGCATGTGGGCCTTTGCCGTCTATAACGAGGCCGACGGTTCGCTGACCCTGTGCCGCGACCGTTTCGGCGAGAAGCCGCTCTACCTCTACCGCGACGCGACGGGGTGGTACTTCGGCTCGGAGGTCAAGTTCATCGTGGCGCTTCTCGGACGGCGCCTTGAAGTGAACATGGATCACCTCTATCGCTACATGGTCAACGGCTACAAGGCGCTTTACAAGAAGCCGAATGCCTTTTTCCAGGGGCTGGAAGAAGTTCCCGCGGCCACCACGCTCCGTATCGCGGCCGACGGGTCGGCGACGCCGCACGCCTACTGGGCGCACCCATGTTCCGTGCGCGAAGGCATGTCCTATGAGGAGGCGGTGTCCGGCGCCCGCGCACGGCTGATCCGTTCCGTTGAACTGCGCCTTCGCGCCGATGTGCCCATGGCGTTCTGCATGAGTGGCGGAATTGATTCGAATGCGTTGATCGGCATTGCCAAGCGGGTGTTCAACTACGATGTGCATGGCTTCACCATCCTGAACACCGACAAGCGTTACGAAGAGAAGGACATGGTCGACGAGGTCGTGCGCGAACTGGGTCTGCGGCACACCTATATTCCTGTGGAAACACAGGATTTCCTGCCCCGTCTGCGGACCCTGGTGCGCCAGCACGACGCCCCCGTCTATACCATCACGTACTTTGCCCACTGGGCGCTCATGGCCAGCGTGGCCTCCCATGGGTACCGGATTTCAGTCAGCGGGTCTGCCGCCGATGAGCTTTTCACCGGCTATTACG
>CAZZBA010000130.1:0-3176 GCA_964652765.1 uncultured Victivallales bacterium
GTTGAACGCCCCCGCCAATTGCGCGGCTGCCAGCCGGGCATCCTTGACCGTGATCACCGCCGCCTCCAGGCGACTGGCGGGAGCACGCTCGCAGACCACGGCCACCGCCCCGCGCCGCACGGCATCCTCCGCGTATTGCAGCCCGTCGGTCGCCGTCCCAGGCACCGCCACGAAGACCCAGTCAGCCCGGACCTCGCGCGAATAGAGCGCGATGCCCTTGACCTCGGCATTCACGGCCAGGCGAGCGCACTCACCCCCGGTTATCTTCTTTACGTCTGACAACTGCATTTGCAATACCCTTAATCCACACCACCGTAGAAGGTGCCATCGGGGGAATCCTCCGCCTCGCGACTGGCCGCACTGAGGACCTGGATACCGAGATACCGGCTGACCTCGCCGGCGATCGCCCCGAAGGCCGGTGCCGCCACCTGACCGCCGTAATAGAGCGGTTTGGGATTATCCACCACCACGATAATGCCGATCTCCGGTTCTTCCACCGGCAGGAAGCCGACGAACGAGGCCACATAGTCGGTCGATGAATAGCCGCCGGCGACCGGTTTCTGGGCTGTGCCGGTCTTGCCCGCCACGCGGATCTCGCCGATCTGGGCACGCCGTCCCGTACCGCCCTCTTCCGTGGCTGCCGCCAGCAGTTCGCGCATCAAGGCCGCGGTCTCGGGGCGGATCACGCGCGACACGACTTCCGGATGCCCCTCGTGCACCACATTACCGTCCGCGTCGATCACCCGGCTCACCACATAGGGCCGCATACGATAACCATCGTTGGCGATGGTGCAGTAGAGCCCGAGGATCTGCAACCCGGTCGTGGCAATTCCCTGGCCGATCGGGATGCGCGTCGGGCTGATGCCGTACCATTTCGATGGCGGATGGAAGATCCCCGCCTCCTCACCGGGCAGGTCGATCCCCGTCAGATCCCCGAAACCGAAATCCCGCAAATACCGGTAAAGCCGCTCGTTGCCGAGCATCAAGGCCACTTTGGCCGTCAGGATGTTGCTCGATTTCTTGAGTCCGTCGGCAACGGTCAGGTTGCCGTACCCGTGCGTATCACGCAGCAGCTTGCCCTTGTAGTACCAGCCGCCGTTCTCGCAATCGAAGACCGTGTTCGGCGTGACGATCCCCTCGTTGAGAGCCGCCGCGAAGGTCGCCGCCTTGAGTGTCGAGCCCGGCTCGTAGTTGGTTCCGACCGCCCGGTTGAGACGCACATCGGGCGGGGTCTCATGGAAGCGGTTCAGGTCGAACGCCGGTCGCGACACCATCGCCAGGATCTCGCCGGTCTTGACCCGCTGGACGATACTCCAGGCCGCCGAGGCGTTGAACTCCACCATAACCCCGTCGATGACCTTCTCGACGATATGCTGCACGTTGCGGTCGATCGTCAGTTCGACACAATTCCCCTGCTTGCCCGGCTCGTAGCGCTCGCGTTCCAGGTACAATTCCTGGCGCAGCGCGTTCAGCCGGCCCTCCACCACGCCGGGCAGACCCTTGAGCATCGGGTCGAACCGCTGTTCCACCCCGGCACTGCCGACGCCCTCGTAGTTGACAAAACCGAGCACATGGCACATGAACGAGCCATACGGGTAATGACGGACATTGGAGTCCTGGAAAAAGACACCCGGCAGGTGCGCCTTGGCGATCGACGCCGCCAGATCCTCCTGCGCATAGCGCCGCAGGCGCACATAGCGTCGATCCGGCTGGTTGAGCTTTACCGCCACCTCGTCGACATCCATCGCCAGCGCTTCGGCCAGTCCGGAGGCCACGGAGGCCACGGCGTTGGAGGCAACCACGAGCGAGGGATCCGCGCAGACGTCCTTGACCGGCAGATCCAATGCCAGGATATTGTCCGCGCCGCCGCGGTCGACGATCGAGCCGCGCCGCCCGCGCAGCTCCTCATGGAACTGGCGCAACCGGTCGATCCGCTCCCGCCTTCCCTCATGCGGCCCCAGGTGCAAAAAGGCCAGGCGCACGCCAAGCCCTGTCACCAGCAGCAGATACATGACGGCGCTGAAGCCGAAACGCATAAACATGCGCCGATCATTCATGACGCTCCGTCCTGCCCAATCCCGCGTATTGACGCGTTTCCGCCATCAAGCCGTCCGCTTCGTCGCCCCCCGTCAACAGTCCCGCGTCAGCCAACAGCACGACCTGCCGTCCGGTGGGCCAGTCCATCTTGACCCCGTTACGTGCCAGGATCCGCTCCAGATTCTGGGGCGAACGCATCCGGGTCCACTTCAATTCCTCGTTCAGGTAACGCTCAGCCAGCTCCGCCTCCGCGCGTTCCAGCGCCTTGATCTCCGCCCCGATCGCCTCGCAGCGCGAAAGCATCCAAAGGTAGGCCAGTGCCGCCAGGCCGGCAACGACCAGCAGCGAGGCGAACGGCACCGGGAACAAATACCCGTCCACCCGTTTTTTACGATTCCGTTTACGTCTTGCTTTCATCATATACTACCTCTTTCAAATACCCCAACCCGTTCCGCCACCCGGAGCCGCGACGAACGCGCCCGCGGATTTGCCGCGCATTCGTCCGAGGACGGCTGGACCGCTTTGCGCGTGATTCGCCGCACCGCCGGCAACTCGCCCACCCAGCGTTCGCCGCCTGCCGCCTGCGCCTCCCAGCGTCCCTCGTGCTCCCTGAAAAACTGTTTCACGCAGCGATCCTCCAGGCTATGGAAACTGATCACCGCCATCCGCCCCCCCGCCTTCAGCAGTCGCAGCCCCCCCTGCAACCCCCGCTCGATCCCTTCAAGCTCACTGTTGACCTCCATCCGCAACGCCTGGAAACTCTGCGTTGCCGGATGCTGCCGCCGTCCCCGGCGCCCCCCCTTCGCGTCCTCGATCAACGCGGCCAGCGCACCGGTCGTCGCCAAGGGCTCCTGCTCCCGCCGCTCCACGATACGTCGCACGATCCGCCGCGCCTCGCGCTCCTCCCCCAGCCGCCAGAGCAGCTCGCGCAGCTCGGCTTCCGGATAGGTGTTGACCACCACCGCCGCCGTCAGCGCCTGCCCCTGGTCCATCCGCATGTCCAGCGGACCGTCCTGCATGAAACTGAACCCGCGCGACGCCGTGTCCAATTGCTCGGACGACACTCCGAAATCCATCACAACACCATCGACCGCATCCACCCCGGCTTCAACCAGCAACCTCGCCATGTCAGCGTAGTT
>CAZZBA010000130.1:3186-10505 GCA_964652765.1 uncultured Victivallales bacterium
GGAACCTTTTCCCGAACCGCGCCAGCCTCTGCCCGCTTCGCGCCAGTGCCTCGGCGTCACGGTCGATCCCGAAAAGAACCCCGCCCGGCCCCAGCCGCTCCAGCACCGCCTCGGCATGACCACCCGATCCCAGCGTCCCGTCCACATACACGCCGTCTTCACGCACGCCCAGCAGCTCAACCGTCTCCTTGAGCAATACCGACTGATGCATGCAGCCCCCGTCAGAAATCCACATACAGCCCGGTTTCCTCCAACCGCGCCTGATCGATCTCGCCACTATCCACCAGATTGTCGGGATTCCAGAGCTGGAAGCGGTTCATCGCCCCGATCATCTGGACCTGGTCGGTAATCCCCGCAAACGCCAGCAGCTTGTCCTTGATCCGTACACGGCCCTGCGTATCCCAGGACACCAGGTCCGAGGCCGCCCCGAGCGTCCGGGTGAATTCCATCGCCTTGCGGTCCGCCATCGAGTGCCGCCGGATCTTATCCAGCTTGCGCGCCATTTCCGCCGCCGGCAGGACATTCAGGCAGCGTTCGTGGAAGTCCGGCAGCACGAAAAGGCTTTTCGGGTCGCCAACCTGCACCCGCCAGACCGCCGGAATCGTCAACCGCTTCTTCGGATCCAGGGCATGCAGGAAATCGCCGACGAACATTCCTATTCCGCCGATCTCCTCTACCAATTCTGAACTGTCTTGATCCACACCATCACCCCATGCTCTGACATTTCTTGACACTATTTGACACTTCGCCCCACCAAAGGTCAAGCGTTTTTCAAAAAAAAATATTTGGAGGATCGATAGCGAGTAAATGAATGAACCTGCTGGTTTTGATCTCGCGCAGAGGAGTAGGGGCGGAGAAAAACAGATTGATCAATCTTAATATACTGATAATTAATTACTTATCACTCTGTGCCTCCGCGCGAGAATAATCTTGCGAATCGATGGGATGGTGGTGACATAACGATGCGGTCGAGTTCCTGGTTGTCGTCAACGGGACTACCGACCAGACGGCTAGCGTGGTCGACTCGTATATCCCGCGCTATCCGCGACTGCGCTGCATCGAGGAACCGGGGCGAATCGGCAAGGGTGGCGCGGTGCTGAAGGGGTTCGCGGCGGCAACCGGCGACTGCATCGGGTACGTCGATGCCGATGGAGCCACGCCGCCAGAGGCCTTCGACGACCTGGTCGCCCATACCGCGGACGCGCCTGTCGTCATCGCCTCCCGCTGGGTCGTCGACCTCTACAACCGCACCCTCGGTCGCCGTCAATCCCGCATCCGTTCCGCCGCTTCCTGATGGTGCGCAATGGGTGTAAATTCCAGCTTGCGCTGCACGCCGCATGCGATTACACTCAACGGCAAATGACACTTGGATGGTGTTCTTTCAGGCAAAGGGTTTTTGCAGGAGGGAACACCGGACCGACCAGATAAAGACAGGGAGGAGAATCAATATGGCAGCCATTGCAGCATGGAATCCACTCGAGGATTGGAAACACAGGGACATTGACTGGGTGCGGGTCGATATCAGCAAGGATGACCTCCTGAGATTCACGCAGCGAAGCTACGTCAACGGTTTCTTCCATGCGCTTGGGTTCCTGGCGATTTTGGCTGCAACGGGCGGCTTTGCCTGGTGGGCCTTGATGGGCGAGCGATGGTTCCTGCTCGCGTTGGCCTTGTATCTCCACGGGACCGTCTACGGCCACTTCGGGGATGCCATCCATGAATTCGATCACGGAACGGTCTTTCCCGGCAAAACGCTTAATCGCTTCTTTGCCGCCTTCTACGGCTGGCTTGACTGGCCCTGGAACCCCCACATGTATCGTGTCAGCCACCTCAATTACCACCACCGCTACACGTTGTATCAAGGCAGCGACGGGGAAGACACCCCCAACTACGTGGAATTCAAATGGCGCAATGTATATGATCTATTCTTCAATGTATTGCATTGGAGAAGCCTGTTCAGGAACCTAGCCCGCCTGTTCACCCTCAAGCCCACCAGCAATGGTTGGCGAGGCAGGGGATACCAACTGGACACCTGGGAACAGTTCATCCTGCAGCGCGCCAGCGAAAAGGATCGCAAGGCGGTGCACAACTTCGCGGTGTTCTCGCTCGTCAGCCACGTGCTGTTCGTTTCCGCCTGCCTCTACCTTGGCATCAGCGGCATCGTCCCCGGACTCTGGTTCCTGCCGGTGCTGATCACCTTCGCCCCGTTCTACGGCCCGTTTTTCCACGGGGCGCTTTGCGGCACGCACCAGCACGCCGCCTGCGAACCCAACCACCCGGACTTCCGCATAAGCTGTGGCTCCGCCCGGCTCGATCCCCTGAGCTCATTCCTCTATTGGCACATGGAGTACCATATCGAGCACCATATGTTCGCCGCGATCCCCTGCTACAACCTCAAGGCCTTCCGCGCCTTCGTGGAGGACCAGATGCCGCCGATGAAATGGTCTGTGCCACGGCTCAAATGGCTACACGAGGTGTGCATGACGAAGTACGGGAGCAGGAAATACTGGCGCGACAACTTCGGCCGCTGGAAAGGCTTCTGATAGGGGTTCCCCTGTCTATTGAAAGGGTATTGCTTGATCGGCGCTGGTTCCGCTATGATCCGGAAATGATCAGAACAAGGAACCCGTTTGGCAAGCACATGTGCATCGCGACGGCAGGTTACGCCCTGGCGTTGTTTCCGGACTGCACCTCGGGCCAGGAGTGGGAGGTCGACTGGGATGCCGTCACGCGTGCCGGTACGGCAGTTGCACAGGGAATCGAGAAAAACCCGCTCGCGGAGCAGCTTGCCAGCTTGTCCGGACAGGTCGATCTGGACTGGGAATTGACCGGACGGCTGATCGAGCAAGTGCTGGATGATACGTCGTGGGAACAAGTGGCGGCCTTGCGTCCTTATGCCGAAATGGCACTGCAACGGCTGACGCAGATCGAGGGCGGCGACCTGCTCGCCGTGTGGTTCCGCCAGCGGCTTGAGTATTTGCAGGTGGCGGAACAGTACACGACCGAGCCAGCGCCGCCACCGCAACCGCCGCCCAAGCCCCCAAGCACAGTGCCGCCCCGTCCAGCGACGCCAGTCGCGCGTCCATCGGTTCCCCGGAAACACAAGGTGAACATGGAGCAGGACACGAAAACGTGGACGGCGCGCCTGCCGGCGACCCCGGTCCCGCTGGCGGAAAAACTGGCACCCGATCTGAAGGCGGTTTTCAAGGCGGAAGGAGTACCCACCGAGCTGATCTGGCTGGCCGAGGTCGAATCCGCGTTCAACCCTAAAGCGAAAAGCCCGGTTGGCGCGGTCGGGCTTTACCAGTTCATGCCCGCCACGGCCGCGCGATTCGGACTGGAGACCGCTCCCGTGGACCAGCGCACCGACCCGAAACACAGCGCCTCGGCAGCAGCCCGCTATCTGAGCCTGCTGCACAGGCGGTTTGCAGACTGGCCGCTCGCCGTGGCGGCCTACAATGCCGGCGAGGGACGCGTGGGGCGGACGCTGAAGGAGCACAACGGACGCCGGTTCGAGGACATTGCCGACGCCCTGCCGGTCGAGACCCGCATGTATGTGCCCCGCGTCGCCGCAGTGATCCTGCGCCGCGAGGGCGCGGACTTGCGAAAACTACCCGCACCCAACCGCTAATCGAAAACGCGGGGTTGACGGGTGGATGGTGTGTTTATACAATTCAATACGGTTTGAACACTGGAGTCTGGGTGAAGAGCATGCATAGCGTGGTTCAAAGGTGTATTTCCGATGCGGGGAATCTGGCGCAGGCCTTCGGGCTGGGCCGGGTGGTCGGGCAGATCTATGCCTTCCTCTATTTCTCGCCCGAGCCCTGCGGGTTGTCGGATATGCAGCAGGCGCTCGGCATCAGCAAGGGCAGCGCCAGCATGTGCGTACGCCAGCTCGAACAGTGGGGCGCGGTCAACAAGGTCTGGGTCAAGGGCGACCGCCGCGATTACTACACGGCCAACGACTGGTTCGGCAAGGTGCTCAAGCATGTGCTGACGGAAGTCATCGCGGGACGCTTTGCCGGGCGCGATGCGTTCTACGACGAGCTTGAAAAGGATCTGGCGGCGGACAGCGATAGCGAGGAGGCCGACTTCATCCGCGGGCGGCTGGCGCATATCCGCCAGTTCGAGGACAAGGCGAAGAAGACCTGGAGCAACCCGCTCCTCCAGCATTTCCTGAAATGATTACGGTAGGGCGGGCACCCTTGCCCGCCCATTGTATTTGCCTGGCTGGGCGGGCAAGGGTGCCCGCCCTACGTTCCTTTACTTGGACAGCATGTTGGTCACGCCGTCCCAGTCTTCGGGTGGAGGCGTCTGCCGGTAGTCGCGGCAGCGGGCCGCGAGCTTGATGGCGGGACCGTCGCCCTGTTCAACGAGCGGTCCCAGTTGCGCGAGCGCCCGGTCCCATTGCCGCTGGCGGTAGGCGGCAAGAGCCTCGGCATAGCGCGTGACAGCGCCGGCGAACGGATGTCCGGGCGTGTTGGCCCCGAGCAGCTCGATCATGTGCTCGGCTTGTGTCTTGCCCTTGACGCGGACGGCATCGACCTCGCGGAAGACGAATTCGCCTTTGCCGGCGGCGTCAGCCGTGCTCTGGCTGACAAAGACCATCGCCCCGTACATCTTGGTAATCCCCTGGATCCGCGCGCCCAGGTTCATGGTGTTGCCCATCGCCGTGTAGTTCATGCGGCTTTCGGATCCCATGTTACCGATCACGACCTCGCCGGTACACATGCCCGTGCGGGCGAAGATCGTCGTGCGGCAGCCAGCCTCCTGGAAGGCGGGCTGCAGGGTCTTGACCTTCTCCGCCATGCGCAGCGTGGCACGGCAGGCACGGGCGGCGTGGTCGGGCAAGGGATTGGGGGCGCCGAAGACGGCGACGATCTCGTCGCCGATGAATTTGTCCACGAAGCCGCCCTCCTCGATGATGATGTCGGTCATGGCATCGAGATAGATGTTCATGAAGCGCACGACCTGCTCGGGCGAGAGCGATTCGGAGGTCGTGGTGAAGTCGGCCACATCGGTGAACAGGACGGTGCACTCGCGACGCTCGCCCCCGAGCCGGACTTTTTCGGGATCCGCGATCAGGTTCTCGACGACGCTGCTGTCGAGGTAATGCTCGAAGATACCGCGCACCATGCGGCTGTGCCGCCGCTCGGTCAGGTAGTTGGTCAGGTTGGCGACCATGAACGTGCCCAGCACACCCAGGGCGGGCGGGATGATCTCCACAAACCAATCCGCGCGGGCAAGGGCGGCATAGCCGCCAGCGGCGATGGCGGCCAGCAGCAGGATGGGGACCGCAATCACGATCGTGGTATGCCGCCGCCCCAGGTTGGCGGCGGCCGCCGTGACAAGGGCGGGCAGCAGGATCAGCAGGAAGGTCACCGCGCGCGGCACGCGCGTGACGGACTCGCCCCGCAGCAGGTTGGCCAGCGCGGTGGACTGGATCTCGATCCCCGGGATGGTCTTCGATAGCGGCGTGGCCCAATTGTCGAAGGTACCGGAGGCGGTCGAGCCAATGAACACGATCCGGTCCTTGAAGGTGCCGGGCGGTATTTGGGGATCCATGCCGGCGTCCTGCCGGATGACGGCACGCAAGATGTTGTAGGCGATATGGTGGTCGAACGGGCTGGTACGGTCCGCCGTCGGGCGATACCAGTGCAGGAAGGCAGTAGCGGACGCATCAATCGCAATAGAGTCGGCCCCGATACGCAGGCGGCCGGGCTCCAATCGCAGGGCGTCGCCGGGACGCAGGAATCCGGCAGCCACCAGGGCCTGGCTTTTCACGACGGTCCCGTCGAACCGTGCCAGCAGGGCTTGCCGCCGGCAGATGTTGTCGCTCTCGGGTTCCTGGGTGGCGAAGCCGATCGCCGCTGCGGCCTCGGTCAGCACGTTGGTGGGCAGGGCACCGGTTTCGTAGGAGCGCAGCGCGGGCACGTGATCGAGCCCGTCGCCATGGAATGCCGACGCCCGCTTGATCGCGTCGCGCTTCTCGGGTGGCACGTCTTCCCCCTTCTTCTTCAGCACGTAGGAGTGGACGACATTCGAGGCGAACTGCGTCGCGGCGGCCAAGGCGGCGTCGGAATCCGCGCCGCTGATCTCCGGACGGTCGTTGTCGGGTTCGGAGAAATACATGTCGAACACGACGGCGCGGGCACCGGCCTGGTAAAGGAAACCGATTATCTTGGCGTAGAACTCGCGCGGCCAGGGCCAGCCGTGCTGGATCGTGCGCGAGACCATCTCCAGGCTGGTCTGGTCGATCAGCACCATGGAAATGTCCGCAGGGCTACCCTGCGCGGCATTCCAGGGCGGCAGGCGGCGGAACCGCGCGTCGAGCGTCTTGAACTCAAGCGTATCCAGCGAGCCGTTCAGCCACAGCGCCGTGACCGCGGCGGTGCAGGCCACGGTTATCAGCAGCCCTTGCAGGGCCTTGTTACGAAACATTTTTCTTTTCATGACGACCCCTGCCTGTAACTTCAATTCTTTTCAACGCCCAACGACAAACAATCCCCCGATGCTCAACCTCCACGCTCTCCCACCAGCGTCGCCTCCGTGACCAGCAGGATGGCGGTGTCGCCTTCCATCTGCAGTGCACCGGCACTGAGCCGCCAGTTCTCGCGTGCGCCATCCGGTGTGGTGACGATGGCCATGCCCGGCACCAGGGCGGCGATCAGCGGCTGGTGCCCGGCCAGAATCGTCAACCGTCCGTCGGCGGCCGGCACGTCGATCCCCTGGATCGTGCGCGGCGGCACGGAGGCCTCCGGCAGGATGACCTTCAACTGCAGCGGTTGGCTCATTCCGCCTCCATCTTCCTCGCGTTCTCAAGCACCTGGTCCATGCCGCCGGTCATCATGAAGGCCTGCTCGGGAACGGTGTCGTACTTGCCATCGCAGATTGCCTTGAACGCCTCGATGGTCTCGGCCACCGGCACGTACTGGCCCGGGATGCCGGTGAACTGCTCGGCCACGAAATTCGGCTGCGAGAGGAACCGCTGGATACGGCGGGCCCGCAGCACGATCTCGCGGTCGCTGTCCGGCAGTTCCTCGACCCCGAGGATGGTGATGATATCCTGCAGCTCCGCGTAGCGCTGCAGGATGCGGCGGACTTCCTGGGCGGTGCGGTAGTGATCCTCGCCGACGATGTCGGCGGCGAGGATGTTCGACGAGGAGGATAGCGGGTCGAAGGCGGGGTAGATGCCCATCTCCACGATCTTGCGGCTGAGCACGACCGTGGCGTCCAGATGCGCGAAGGTGGTGGCGGGGGCGGGATCGGTGATGTCGTCGGCGGGGATGTAGACCGCCTGGACGGAGGTGATCGCCCTG
>CAZZBA010000131.1:0-10479 GCA_964652765.1 uncultured Victivallales bacterium
GGTATTCAGGTGGATGACGAGCTGCTCCGGCTCGACCGGCAGGCCGAGCTCGGGAATCACCTCGGTGGCCTGGAAACTCAGATGCCCCATGGGATTATCCGTGATGCAGGCGATATAGCCCGCATCGATGACCTTGGTGTATTTCTCGGCGAAGGCCTCGAGATCGGCATCCAGCTTCTCGCTGTTCTGCTTCGGGGTCAGTATCTCGATGTGGAATATCTTGTTGTCGATGTGATGCTGCATACTGTTTTCTCCTTGGCGTTAACGCGCTGTTCCAAAGTAGGTCGTGGCACCCTGCCCGACCTGTGGAGCATAAGTTGCCAGCGGCGGTTCTTATGCTCGGATGGACAGGCAAGGGTGCCTGTCCTACATAACTTCCTTCACACTGATTTGAACTCTATCACGCGGAATCGCCAAAAGGATTGAATATATCTGCAATCGTGTGGTATGTATCTGCAATTATGTCTGCCGAAATCACGCGGAAAAAACTGTTGAACCTGCTCGAGACGTTCGGTCGTGTCACTGGCCAAGGGGCGGTTTATCATCCGCAGGAGGGGCAGGGGATGCTGATGAACGGCCAGACCTGCGCCTTCTGCGCGTACAGCCTGAAGCATCCGGTGACGGGGGATTACTGTCGCTACGCCTGTCACGGGGCCGCGATGCAGACGCTCTCCTCCGGCGAGCCGCACTACCAGCGCTGCTGGGCCGGACTCCTGGCCGTGAACGTGGCGGTGGCACCGCGGGGTGTCTACCGGGGCGGGGTGGAGAGCGGCGGGTTCTACGCCGAGGGCGAGGCGGATGAGATCCGCGAGACCATCGCCGCGCGTCTCAAGGCGGTGCCGAATGTCAATCCGGCCCCCTTTATGAATCGGATCGGCTCCCTGCGTGAGCTTTCGGCCAGTGCGTTGCGCGGCCTGGGTCTGCTGCTGATGGAAAACACGTTTTCCGAAGGCATCAATTCCAGCCGGACCGTGCAGAAGCAGCACGAGCGCTACGAGCGGCAGCGGCAGATCGCCGAGGCGTACGCGACGCTGCAGGGCCGCGAGATGAATGCTCCGGATGTCCTGGGCGACACCTATCAGCTCGTCTCCTACCTCCACCGGGGGGACCGTGAAGGGGCGATGCAGTTCATCTCCGGCTACCTGGCCAAGCTGCTGCTGGTCAGCCGCTGGAACCTGACGCGGCTGCGGGCGCATGTGCGGGTGCTGATGGCCGTGATCACCAGCCAGGACATCCTCGAGGGGATGGACTGGACGTCGGCGACCAGCCGCGAGCTTATGGCGATGGCACGGATCGAGAAGGCGGACAACGTCGAGTCGATCTGCTCCGAAGTCGCGGAAGTGGTTCTGGCGCATTTCGGGCGGCTGGATGCAGGCGTGGAGAGGGGCTTGCGGCTTTCCGACCGGGTGCTGGCCTGGCTACAGGGGCATTACCATGAACCGGCGACCTTGCGTGACGTGGCCCGGGCGGTGGGGGCGAGTGTATCAGCCATCGCGCACCGCCTGCCGGCGGAAACCGGCAAGCCATACAGCCGGCTGCGGCTGGAACTGCGGATCGCCGAGGCCAAGCGCCTGCTGGCGGAGACGGATATGGGCATCAGCGAGATCGCCGAGACCTGCGGCTTTTCCGACCAGAGCCATTTAACCCGCTGCTTCCGGTCGGAAGTCAACCTCACCCCCGGCCGCTTCCGCGTCCTGCTCGACCCCGAAACCGCCGTGCTGGAGGCAAGCCGACCACCGCGGCGGGCGAAAACGAATGTGTAACTGGTGAATAATCGAATCGAACATCCAACGCCCAACGCCCAACGTCCAAGTTGGAGAGCATTTCCTTGGATTGTTGGGCGTTGGATGTTGGTTGTTGGGCGTGACACAAGCAGCCCGTGCCTCCGCGCGGAAGCGCTATTCGACCTCGGCGATGAAGCCCTTCAGGTAGCCAGCCTCGGGAAAGGCCAGCGGGACGGGGTGGTCCGGCGGCTGGCCAAGGGTCTCGAGCACGCGCACGGTGCGTCCGGCATCGGCGGCGGCAAAGGCGATGGCGCGCAGCAGGTCGTCGGCGCTGACGAGGCCGGAGCAGGAGAAGGAGGCCAGGATGCCGCCCGGGCGGAGCAGCTTGATGCCGAGCAGGTTGATGTCCTTGTAGGCCCGCATGCCTTTCGGTCGCTGGGCCTCGCTGCCGACGAGCCGGGGCGGGTCCAGCACGATGAGGTCGAACGACTGCGCGCGGTCGCGCAGCCCGCGTAGCGCGGTCGGGGCGTCGGCGCATTCAAACCGTACGGGTGTCTCCAGGCCGTTGAGTGCGAAATTCGCTTCGGCGCGCTCCAGCGCGGCGGCGGAGCGGTCGATGGCCAGGATCGACTTGGCCCCGGCGGCGGCGGCCCCGGCCTCGAACGCGCCGGTGTAGCAGTAGACACCGAGCACATCGGCACCGCGGGCATAGGCGGCGACGCGGGCGCGGTTGTCGCGCTGGTCGACGAAGAATCCTGTTTTCTGGCCGCTGCCGCAGTCCACGTCGAACTGCAGGCCGTTCTCGCGGATGCGTGCCTGCGCGGCGGGCGCGGTCCCGAGCGCGGCGAACGCCTCGGCGTCGAGGGCCTCGCGGCCGGCGGTGTCGCTGTCGGCCTGAACCACCGCCTCGCGTGCGCCGGTCAGCGAACGCAGGGTGTCGATGACTGCCGGCAGACCGCGTTGCATGGCGGCGCAGCCGACACGCAGGGAGAGCACGTCGTTGTAGAGATCAGCGACGATGCCGGGCAGCCCGTCGGCCTCGGCGTGTACCAGGCGCCAGGCGTCGGTCCGTGCCCGTGCGCCGGGTTCGCGCTCCCAGATCCGCTGGCGTCGCTGCCATGCGCGGCGGGCGCGGTCGGCGAACAGTGCGTCGTCGAGCGGTTCGTCCGGGTTGCGGGTGAGCAGGCGCACGGCCAGCGCGCCGGAACCGGTCAGCAGGCCGCGGCCGAGCCAGGTGCCGCCCGCGTCGAAGACCTCGGCCGGTGCGCCTTCGGGACCGCAGGCCGGGCGCGTGCGCAGCGCGCCCTCGAAGATCCAGGGATGTCCGTGCAGCACGGGTTTCTCACGGCCTGCATTCAGGGTCAAGCGTAACGCGTCGGTCTGTTGTGATTTCATGACGGCACTCTAGCGCATTGCCCCGGCGGCGCAAACACCTTTCTTCGGGAATACAAGCGACAGTCCTTTGTTGAGTTCGGATATTTGTCGCAAAAGACAAGGGTGAATGTCGCATTATCCTGCATTTACTTTAAGCGCATATTGATGTAAACTGCTACTCCAGCAATCGGATAGTTCAAATCATGAATTCTGAGGAATCTAGGTGGATATTATGCGTGTAACCCGTTTATTCCTGCGTATTTACGATTCCTGCCGGATTATGCTTTGTCTGGCGATAGCGGCGCTCACGTTCTATTCATTGCCGGCAGTCGGCGCGCCCTATGGGCCGGATGGCAAGGCAGTCCTTTACCGTCAACCGGATGGTACGACGGTTAGAGTCAGGGTTTTTGGTGATGAATTCTACGCCGTTGCCGAGACGGAAGAGGGGTATACTGTCGTTTATGATAACGACAAGGTCTTGCGTTTCGGTGCGCTTTCGGCGAATGGAAAGAGCATCGTTCCGACGAAGATCCGAGCCACTAACAAGCCTGATCATGCGGGACTGCAAGCCTCGGGGATAAAGAAGAACACCAGGCTTAGCCCGGAAGGAAGGAAGGAGGCTGTCGTCAAAGGATTGCAGCGCATGCGAGCGGACAGCAAGGGCCGGGTAACGCCCAAATCTGTCCAATACTATTCAGAAGCCTCAACCGTCCCTGCCGCGCGGCTTTCCTCTTCCTCCGCCACTTTCCCTGAAATTGAATTGCCACCGCCGCCCCCATCATATGCCCCTCCGTCCGAGACTAGGCTAGGCGTATATGTTGGCCTCTGTTTATTGGTTGATTTTTCAGACCAGGCTGGCACAATCCCCCGAAGCGAAGTGGATGACTATTGCAACAAACCCGGATATACCAACTACGGCAATGCAAGCTCGATTTACGGCTACTTCTCCAAACAGTCGGGTGGGCGACTGCAATACAACAATATCGTAACGGCCTATGTCAGGGTTCCTAACCCCAAAACTTATTACGATGACGGCGTTGACGGAACCTGGGGCAACTCGAAGGCTCAGGATCTGGTCCGCGATGCCTTGGATGTGCTGATGGCACAGGGTTTTGATTTCACGCAGCTTAGTCGGAATTCCGGCGGCACGATCTATTCGATCAATGTGTTTTACGCTGGCACGTGCGCCTCGGGGTGGTCAACCGGGTTGTGGCCCAGTAGCTGGGCGATACCGACGAAAACGGTGGATGCGGCCAATGGGATAAAGGCTTCCTCATATCAAATGACCGACATGGGCTCATCGTTGGATATTGGCACGTTTTGTCATGAAAACGGGCATATGCTGATGGACTATCCGGACCTCTATTCCTATGATGGCAATGCCGCCAGTATCGGCTCCTACTCCCTGATGGCTAGCAGCGGCTCAACCCACCCCGTGAACATTGATCCGTATCTCAAGACCGCCTCCGGTTGGGCGGATATTGTTGATCTGAGCAGCAATAGCCATCAACGCTGCACGATCCAGGTTGATGCCAATCTTTTCTACCGTTACCGTAACCCGGCCAAGACGACCGAATATTTCATCTTCGAGGTCAGGGACAATACGGGTTATGAAGGACCTTATGGGGGCTCCAGCGCGAGCGTCAATCCCACTGCCGGTTTCGTCGCCTACCATGCATACGAGACGGGCGACAATACACATTCCAGCATTTGGACTGCGCGTAACCCAACCAACAGTTACACCAAACCCTATGAACTCCTCTTGGTAGAAGCGAACCAACCCGCTATCGGGCCCTGGTACGACGACCCCACACCGGATGCCTCCGATGCCTTCAAAGCCAGCGGCAAGAGCTATATCTCCGATACCACGGCTCCCAATCTCAATTTCTGGGTTCCTCTTGCGACGAGCAGTGGTGGTGGTCGCAACACCGCTTCGGGCTGCATTATCACGAATATCAGCGCCGACGGTCCGATCATGAGTTTTGTGGTCGGGGCCGGGGCTCTCACAAACGACCCGAGCATCGTCCTGAGTCGATCCACGATAGACAGTTTTTGCGATTTTGGTACTACGGCTGTTACTCAGACCTTATCCATCGCCAACGGAGGAGGGGGCACGCTTAGCTATTCGATTACAGACAACCAATCCTGGCTTACCTGTTCTCCCACGAATGGCACGGCGACGACAGAGAGCGACACCATTACCCTAACGTTTTCAACGAGCGTGCTTCCTGCCGGGTCCTACTCGGCCATGATTACGGTAATGGATCCGGCGGCATCGCCGACCAATAAGACGATTACCGTCAACCTCACGGTACATTCGCAGGCGGTGATGGCGCTTACGCCCTCGGCTATTTCGACGAATGGCGTTAGCAGAATGCCCGGGACGCAGGTGCCGCTGGCCATTCGCAACACTGGCGGTGGGGCGATGACGTATTCCTTAAGCAAAACGCAAAGCTGGCTTGCATTGTCTCATACGTCTGGCACGGTCATCGCAGAGACGGATACGGTGTATGTTAACCTTGATTCGCGTACGCTTGCTGCTGGAACGTATAACGATACCATTACCGTCTCCTCACCCGAGGCCTCCAATTCACCACAGGCTATTCCTGTCACGTTTACACTGAGTCACGTTAATATGCTGGTCGCTTCACCCAACGGGGGTGAAGTCCTCTATTCGAATGGTTCGACTGATATAAGATGGGTGAGCAGCCTCGGCGGAAACGTCTCCATCGAATTGCTGAAGGGGGGAGTCTTTGATTCCCTGATTGCCGCAAGTACTACAAATGATGCGAGTTATGCCTGGACGGTTCCGCTCGGCAAGAACGGCACCAATTACACGATACGTATTACAAGTCTTTCCCCGAGCCCCGTCTATTCTGACGAAAGTGATGGTTCCTTTAGTATTATGCAGCCCGTCGTGAGTCTCTCGACGACGAATATCGTTGAAAACGGACTTTCAGGTTCAGTTGGTCCACAGGTGGAACTGAGGATCAACAACACCAGTGGCGGTGTCATGACGTATTCACTGAGCAAAACCCAGAGCTGGCTCACACTGTCGCCAACGTCCGGCACGGTCTCGACGGAAACGGATACGATCTTTGTTAATTTCAACGCCACCACTCTGGCTGCCGGCACCTACAATGACACGATCACCATCACCTCGCCGGAAGCTTCCAATTCGCCGCAGACGATAGCGGTTTCCTTTTTGGTGAATGGAGACGATATCGTTATTACTTCACCCAATGGAGGGGAAACGTTTATTACCGGTCTTCAGACAAACATAACATGGGTGAGTGGCATCGGTGGCAATGTTTCGATTCATCTGCTCAAGAACGGCTCACTGGATTCGGTTATTGTTTCCAGTACGGCCAACGATGGAAGCTATACATGGAATGTTCCTGAATCCAAGTTGGGATCTGCTTTCAGGGTCAGGGTTACCAGCTTGGATATCAATCCCGGATTTTATGACGACAGTAACGCGGACTTCGCGATTCAGCGGCCGCCGCTTCTGAATGAGACCTTCGAGGCCTCGACCAGCCTGCCGGCTGGCTGGTCTCAGACGCAGATATCGGGTTCCACGATGTGGAAGATCCAGAAAGGCGGCAGTACTGCCGGTGGAGGCAATCCGAGTACCGCCCACAGCGGGACCAACAACGCAACCCTCGTTGACATTACAGGACCGGACGACAGGGCACGGCTGGCCACGCCGGTGTTCAATGCCAATAGCTACACGAACGTGACGTTGAAATTCTGGCATACTCAGGTGTTATGGAGTCCGGATCAGGATTACCTGAATGTGTTCTATAGCACAAATGGTGGATCCGCATGGGTTTGGATTGCGGGTTACTCCAATGACGTTAGCGCCTGGACGGAGCGTACACTCAACTTGCCGTCGGTCTCCACGAATACGCGTGTTGCGTTTGAAGGCAACGCCAGATATGGATATGGTGTCTGTATTGATGATGTGATGGTGACGGGTGAAGAATCTGGCGGTCCCGCGATCATTGTCACCAAGAGCGGCGGCTCGGTGGACGTCACCGAGGATGGTGTAACGGACACCTATACGGTGGTGCTCGGTGCGGCGCCGACGCACGACGTCTTCATTACCATCACCCCGGATATTCAGGTCTTCGTGGATCCTGCCGATCTGACATTTACGACGGGGAATTGGGACTCGCCGCAAACGGTGACGGTAACGGCGGATGATGATAGGGATCACGAGCTGAATCATATTGGAACCATCACGCATACTGTCAGCAGCGCGGATCCCGCCTTCAACGGGATTACGATTGATGACGTGCTGGTCAGCATCGCCGACAACGACAACAACGCGCCGGATGTGAACGCCGGGTCGGACCAGACGGTTCTGATGACCGGCGCGGTGTGGTCGCCGACCGGCGTATCGCTCTGGCTGGATGCCGACGACGCCAGCACCGTTTTGTTGAATGGTACCTCGGTCACCAATTGGTTGGACAAGAGCGGTAATGGAAGACATGCAACCCAGGGTACGGCCGCCAACCAGCCGACCGACACGGCCAGCGGATTAAATGGCAAGCATGTGGTTCGGTTTGATGGTACGACAGACTATCTGAATGTGAACTTGGATTTTCTCGCGAGCGTGTCGCATTCGGCATTTGTGGTGACCAAACCGACGACCTATAACAACATTTACGGGGCTGCAAATGGAAGTGCAGGTGCGAGCAGCCTGCATGTCGGTTTTGCCAGTTCAACCACTTACCGTATGAACTACTGGGGCAATGATTTATCCGGGACGGTTTCGGCTAACTTTCATGCCGGGGCCGGGAATGTTCTGAACTATGTCTGGACCACGGGCGCTGCCAAGGCCATATTCGCCAACGGGAGCGCCGAGGGGACGTCGGGTGCATTGGCGGGCACGATCGGCACGATGGCTGGCGGCGGGCGGCTCTCCAACATCGTTGGGCAGGGCTACTTCGGCGGCGATATCGCCGAGGTGATCATGGTCACAGGTACGGTCAGTGTTGCCACGCGCCAAACTTTTGAAGGCTACCTCGCGCATAAATGGGGTACGGATGGCTACCTGCCCAGCGGTCATCCATACAAGACCGAATCGCCTAGCAATGCAGAGGCAGCCGCCAATCTCGACGGCACGGCCAGCGATGGCGACAGTGACCCGCTGAGCACGCATTGGACATTGGTCACCGGGCCCGGGCCGGTGACGTTTAATGACGCGAATGCCGTGGATACGATCGCGAACTTCACGGTTGAAGGTGTCTATACGCTGCGTCTGAGGGCCTCTGATGGCGCGGCCCAGACGACTGACGATGTTGTGATCAACGTCACGACCAATCCGTTGCCGCCCGCGATCCTGGCGCCGACGGACCTGGGAGCAACCGCTGTGGCGAGCAACCGGATTGATCTGGCCTGGACAGACAACAGCACCAACGAGACCGGCTTCGCGATCGAACGGTCGACGACCAGCGGCTCCGGCTTTGCTCTGATCGGCTCGGCGGCTGCCGATGTGGAGGTGTATTCGGACATCGGACGGGCCATCGGGCAAACCTACTACTACCGGGTCTATGCCACTAACAGTACCGATATCAGCGCAATGACGGGCGAGGTCTCGGCAACCACGCCGAAGGCTCCGGCAACGGTCACGCTTGGCGACTTGACGCAGACCTATGACGGCACGGCGAGGCCGGTATCAGCAACAACCGCTCCAGCGGGGCTGACGGTTGTTCTTACCTATGGCGGCAGCTCGGCCGCCCCGACGAATGCCGGCAGTTATGCAATCGTGGCGACGATCAATGATCCCGGCTACGAGGGTTCTACCAACGGGACGCTGGTGGTCAATCAGGCCACGCCGACGGTCTCGGAATGGCCAACGGCAAGTTCGATCGTCGAAGGCCAGGCGGTCTCGAACGCGACCTTGAGTGGCGGCGCGGGGTCGGTTCCGGGCAGTTTCAGCTACAATAATCCGACGTTCGTTCCGGCGCTTGGCGTCTATACGGCGGCCGTGACCTTTGCCGCGAACGATAGCGTGAACCAAGCGGACGTGAGCGGAACGGCGGAAATCACGGTTACCGAGGCTCCTCCGCTGGCTCCGGTCGGGCTGATCGCAATCATGAGGGTAGGGCAGGTGGACCTGAGCTGGACGGCTTCAATCAACGCGACCAGCTACAATGTCAAGCGGGCAAGTCTTCCGGGCGGCACGTACACAACGGTCGGGACACCGGCAGGGACGAGCTTCAGCGATATGACCGTCACGAACGGATCGACGTATTATTATGTCGTGTCGGCGGTCAGCAGCGGCGGCGAAGGCCCCGATTCCGCCGAGGTGGATGCCGTTCTTTTGCAGGCGTTGCCTTTCCCCGAGACCTTCGATGGCGCAGGGATGGCTTCGACGCCCGGTGTGCTCAACGGGCAGCGGGGCTGGAGCGGCGGTGGTGACACGCTGGTGCAGGCCGGTGTCGGGCGTGGCGGCAACAACGGGTTGAGCATCGCCGAGGATGTCGCTGCCATCGACTTCATGAACGGCACGAACACGGTGGCACTGAGTTTCTGGATTAAAGCGGTGGCAGGGGCCGAGCCCAAGCCCGCCGACCTGCCGACCAATGCCACGGCGGTGATCTGGGTGGGGACGAACCAGAACATCATGGCCTACAGCAATACGACCGTGGTGACGTTGCCCCTCCAGGTGGCGGCTGATCAATGGTGCCATTTCGAAGCTAGCGTCGACTATACCGGCGGGGTCTGGAGCCTGGCGGTGAACGGGACGAACGCGGCCACCGGTCTTGGCCTTTATTCCGCACAGGCCGGATTCGCCGGTCTGGAAATCCAGAATACATCGGCGACGGCGACTTTTCTGGATGACATCAGCATATCCAGTGCATTGGCGATGCTGACGGACTACGAGAACTGGCTGATCGATTACTACGGCACCACCAGTGTTGACGGGAACTCCATGTCATCCAACGGGGTCAACACGGTGCTTGAGGCCTACATTATAGGGCTGGATCCAACGGATCCGGACGGTCTCTTCGCGATTTCCGGTATCGGCCGTGTGTCGAGTTCAAAGGTGCTGAACTGGAATAGTGTTTCCGGTCGCCTGTACAACGTATACTGGAGCAGCAACCTGCTTGGCGGTGCCAGCGGCTTCCAGCTCCTCTACAGCAACATCCCCTGGAATGCCAGTACGGTCACCGATACGGTCCACAGCGCCGAGGATAAGGGCTTCTACCGGATCGATGTGCAATTGGAGTAGAAGGGCTTTACAGGCAACGGCTCGCGAGGACGCTCGCCCCCCATACTGCATCAAGTGGTGCGTGACATGCAGTGTGGGGGGCGAGCGTCCTCGCGAGCCGTCGTGGCGAAGGGGTCCCCCAGTCAATCCATTTCGTAT
>CAZZBA010000132.1:0-8265 GCA_964652765.1 uncultured Victivallales bacterium
GGCAAGCGCCGGCACCCTGACCCTCTCCGCCTTGCCGGAATATACCGGCGCCACCACGATCAGCGCGGGGGCATTGGCACTTGGAGGGGGTAATACTGCCGGTGGTCCCATCTTGAGTAGTAGCACACTCACGATGAACCAAGGCGCAACGCTCAAATTTGAGCCGTCCGCAAGCGCGCAACAATCGACTGGTGGATACACATTTAGCGGTCCCATCAATCTCAGCGGTATCGCGGGCACCAGCACCCTGACTTTTTTCCGCAATGACACCAAGTTTAATTTGAGCGGAACGTTGACTGGTGCTGCCGGTGTCGCTCAAACCCTTGTCATTTCGGCATCCCCAATTGGTACCGGTGGCGACCGCGTAAACGTTCTGTTTTCCGGTCCGATCGCGGATGGCGCAGGCGGAACCTTGTCTCTGAATCTCAACCTGCGGCCTCAGAATGCTGCCAACCCCGTTTTCGTGAACCTCAGCGGACAAAACACCTTCACTGGGTCGATCACTGTGACAACTACTGGAACTGTTGCTGGCAATAGCTATCTGACGATTGGTGGTGAATCATGTAACGTTGGTGGTGTTTCCGCTAGAAACATTGCCATCATGGGCTCCGGTTATCTCGGCGGGGGCAATTATTCCGGCACCATTTCCCTTGGCACAAACTCCGTGCTCGACTACCTCAGTTCAGCCAACCAGACCCTGGGCGGCACAATCTCCGGCGCCGGTGCACTACTCAAGGAAGGCACTGGCACCCTCACCCTCTCGGGCAACAACACCTTCAGTGGTACGACGAAAGTCAACGCCGGAACACTCGTGTTGGCGACAGAGACGTGCCTCTCGGACACGAATGTTCTGACGATCACGGGGGGCAAACTACAGCTGGAGGCAGGAGTTCAGGAGGTTGTCGGATCTTTAGTGCTTGGCTCAGTAGCCCAGACTAACGGCATATATGGTTCGTCAACCAGCGGTGCGACCTACACCAGCGACACTTACTTTGCTGGAACGGGCAGGCTCTATGTGGGTGTTAGCCGCCCTCCGTCTGGTACTGTGATAATGGTCCAGTAGGGTAGGGGGACACGAGTCAGGTGACAGGAGCCAGGGGGCGGTGGCTTCCGATCCTCCAGTGGCAGCCGACGGAAGTGGGTTCGATTCCTGTTTCGACTTTCAGCTTTCGGCTTTAGCCAATGGCGTCCATTTTGCGTGGACGGATTGGTGGAAGCGGCTATCCTTCTGCAAATGGAGTGGCGCTATGGCGAAACGGCAATCAACACCAGAATCAGCACCAACGTCGAAACGGTCGGCATCATTTCCCGGGGCGGGGCGCAGGCGCAAGCCGGTGACGGTGGCTCTGGCGGTCGAGGCGAACCGGTGGATACGGGACGAGGCGTTGAGGCGCGGCTGGCAGCTGCTCAACCTGCGTTATTGCGATTTCCGACTGCCGCCGGGGATTGTCCCGCAAGGGGCGCTTGTGAACCTGCTCCCGGGGGATCCGCATCTGGAGGCGTTGCGGCGGCTGGGTTGTATAGCCGTCCGCCTGGGCGCATATACGCATCCGGATGATGCGGCGCTCCCGGTGGTTCTGCCTGATTACATCACGGAAGGACGCCTGGCCGCCGCGCATTTTGCCGAGCGGGGATTCGAGCACGTGGGCTATTGGGGCAGCAATCCATGGAGTGATGCCAGGGTTGCCTATGATGCCTTCGATGTTGCCGTGCGCGATTTCGGCATGAAGTTGCATCTGTATCGGTTCTCTGCCCTGGATGAAGACGAACCGTTCGTGCAAAGGCATATGCGCAAGGAGCGTGAGTTTGTTGCATGGTTGCGGAAGATGCCAAGCCCCCTGGGCTTTCTGGCGTCCAGCGACGAGCTGGCGATACGCTTCTGCAACTGGGCCATGCACGCGGGCATCCGCATCCCGGACGACCTTGCCGTGCTGGGGCGGGGCAATGCACTCGTTATCTGCGAGAGTTCCATCCCCACGATCACCTCGTTCGATCTTGACGAGGAGGGCCGCACCCGTGTGGCCTGCGAGCTGCTGGCGCGTCTGATGGCAGGGGAAGCGGCACCCGCTGAACCGGTCCGGATCCCGCCGAAGGGGATCATCGAGCGCGAGAGCACGCATGTGCTGGCAACCTCCGACCGGGTCGTGGCCGCCGCCTTGCGGTACATGTGGGATCACCTGGACAGCAACCTGTCCGTGGATGAAGTGGCGGACGCGGTGGGTATTTCCGGGCGTCAGCTTGGACGGCATTTCCAGCAGGCCCTGGGGCGGACCATCAACGAGGAGCTGCGGCGCAAACGGATGGAGGAGGCCAGGCGGTTGTTGCGCACCACCGATCACGCCATTGCCGACATCGTCCCGCTGGTCGGCTTCGCCTCGGTCCCGTACTTCCACCGTGCCTTTCTGCGCGCCTTCGGCACCACCCCGTACAAATACCGCCGCGAAGCCCGTGCGCTCGCCGCGGGAGCGTGATGTAGCCACGCTCGCCAGAGCGTGGATTCCATGCGGTGGATTTGTCGTAGCCACGCTCGCCAGAGCGTGGATATGCGGAGCCTCCACGGCTTGGCAGCCGAGGCTACGTTGTGGATTTTTCGGAGCCTCCACGGCTTGGCAGCCGAGGCTACGTCGTAGCCACGTTCGCCAGAGCGTGGATTCCATGCGGTGGATTTGTCGTAGCCACGCTCGCCAGAGCGTGGATTTTACGCACATACTGATACACTCGCCAGAACCGTTGCCAGAAATCCTCGGCGCGGACATCCAGTTCGGGATAGCCGGGGATCATGCAGCCGGTATATGGATAAGTGAACCAGTCCTTGGCCAGATCCTTCCGCACCGGGTTCTCCTGGATGTAGTGGCAGGTGCCCTGGAAAGCGCCGCGTTCACGTTCCTCCTCCCGCAGCACATGATCGTAGGGCTGCCGTTGCAGTCCTGCTGGATGAAGCAGCGTTGCCAGGTGCTTCCGCAGGAAGCGTGTGGCCTGTAGTTGATCGCTGGATTTGCCTATGCCCAGGCACATGAGATGGATGTGGTTGGGCATCAGGCAGTAGACCGGGCACATCAGGTCGTGGCGGGCACAGGTGTGAAGAAGAAGTTCGCGGAATTGACCGTGGAAAGAGTGAGAGAGCCATCCCGTGGCCCGGTTCTCCATCGTATGGGTCCAGAAGACAAACGCAAACGCCTTGTAGAAAGCGGGGTCCAGCCGGGGAAGATTGCGCTTGCGCCAGATTGGTACGTTGGCATTTGCTGGATTGTTCATGCGCAAAATGTAAAGCAAGGTTTGTTTGCACAACAAGCAAAATCGTTCCTGCAGCGGGGCTTTTGCTCCGCAATCCACGGCCTGGCGGCCGAGGCTACGGGTGTAATCCACGGCCTACGCGGCCGAGGCTACGGGTGTAATCCACGGCTTGGCAGCCGAGGCTACGGGTGTAATCCACGGCCTACGCGGCCGAGGCTACGGGTGTAGCCACGCTCGCCAGAGCGTGGATCTCATGCGGAGCCAAGGCCATTATCGATTACGATTATCGATTACGATGATCAAGAAAGCCGGCGGGGTATCAGCCTAATGTCCGATATGGGTACAGTCAATGTCCGAAAAATGCAGTCGTTTTTTGCTTAAAAGTAGGTTAAAGTTCCGCTGTCAGGTGGATCGTGTCAGGCTGTAAACCGGTCAAACCCCGGCTAACGGTGCCTGTGCATTTTGCTCCGACAGGATTGATTCTAAGAGCGCACACGTGATCATGGAGGTAGCGATATGAAACGGACAGCGGCAGGCTGGATGGTAGTGGTGATGGTGCTGGTGGTCGGGCTGCTTGCGGGAGGAACGGCGCAGGCGGAGACGTACTACTACGACAACAACACGAACGCGGCTGGATTTGGTGCAGCGGGCGGCACCTGGTCGGCACCAACTCCGGGACCCAACCCCGGCTGGAGCACGAACGGAGCGGGAACCACGGTTCCCGAAAGCGTCACGACCGCAATTGCGGATGACCTCAACTTCGGCAATGGCGCGACGGGACTTGCCGCGGGCACAATAACGATCAGCGGCTCGGTGGATGCAGGCAACTTGACCTTTGCATCCGGCTCGGGCGCCATCACGCTTTCGGGCGGTACCAGCATCAACCTGGGTGCGGCTGCCACCATTACCCTCAACAATGCTTCCGACACCATCAGTTCGGTACTCGCCGGGGCGGCCACCAGCGTGACCAAGGCCGGGACTGGACAGTTGACGCTCTCGGGCGTTAACAGCTTCACCGGGCAGTTGAACATCGAGAACGGCACGGTCTTCACCAGCTCGATCAACAACAAGAGCGTCAACGGTGTGCTGGGCGCGGGTACCCTCGTTGTCCTGGGTGCCAGCGGCCAGACGGGCCGGCTGGCGATACAGGTTGACGGCGGAGTTTCCTCCACCAAGGATTTTACCTTGGCCACGGGAGGAACCGGCGAGATTCGGTTCGGGAATATTGGCACTTTCCAGATTACCAACGCCGATCGGTCGATGACTCTCAGCGGCACGATTGGGGGCGGGGGCAATCTCGTCAAGCTTGGTGGGGCAGCTCTCGTCCTCTCAGGGAGCAACAACTACAGCGGCACGACGATCGTCAATGAAGGCCCTCTACGGCTTAGCCACGCCAACGCCCTGCCAGGCGGGATCGGGGCTACGGGCGGCACCAGCGCCTTGACTATCAATGGCGGCAGCTATGGCGCCGTAGTCGCACTGGCCAACGGCAATTTCCTGCGCGGCTTGGGCGCTGGGATCGACCAGTTCCAGATCCCCGGCGGCATCAGCGGGTTCGACGCCAATGGCGCCGCCCGGCAAGTCATTGTAGGTAATGATCCCTCTTTCGAGCTTGCGTGGGGCAGCGCCTATTTCAATCCGTCCGCACTCCTGTTGGGCTACCATAGTGTGTCAGCCACCGGCGCGCTGACCTTGCAGAACAAGATCGATCTCAACGGCACCACGCGCACCATTGCGGTAAATGCCAATACGGCCACGCTTTCAGGCGACATCCGCACCAGCAGCGGCACGGCCGGCATAACCAAGACCGGAGCCGGTACACTCGTCCTCTCCGGCAACAACACTTTCAACGGCCCGACGACGATCAGCGCGGGCACGTTGACCATCAGCGACGTCGGTACCATTAACAACACGAGCCAGATCGTTTTGAGCGGCACCAGCACGTTGAATGTCAACGCGACCAACGCGAGCCTGACCAAGCTGGTCACGGGCGGCGGGGTGCCATTGGGCACCTTCCTGCGGTACTCCCAGCCCCAGACCGCGGCGGGCGCCGCCAACGGCCCCGGCACGATCCGGGGTACGGTCGAGATCAACCTGACCAACGTGAACCCTGACTACACGCTGGATTTTGGCCACTACTCCACGTTCAAGAACCTGGTTGTGGCAACCTACACCTCGCCCATTACGCTTTCGGGCGACGCATCGATCGACTCCAGCACAGCGGTGTTCACGCTCAATACAGGTGGAATAACAGCCTCCACCGCCGGCACCAAGACACTTACCCTGACCGGTAGCAACACCGGCGCCAACACCATCAGCAGCGTCATCGGTAACGGCAGCGGAACGATTGCCGTGACCAAGGCCAGCACGGGCACCTGGACGCTCAGCGGTGCGAACACCTACAGTGGCGCGACGACGGTCAGCGCAGGCACGCTGACCCTGAGCGGGGCCAATGGTGCGATTGGCAGCAGCGCCGTGACGATCGCCGGCAGCACCTTGACCATCTCCAATGCCAACGCCGCCAACAGCGGCGACCGGTTGAGCGGCTCGCTCGCCTTCACCATGAATGGAGGCACGTTCAATTTCAACAACGACGCCAGTGCCAACGACTTCAGCGAGATCGCCGGTACCCTGACTCTCATCGGTGGTGCCAATACCGTTGCCATCGGCCAGGCGGCTTCGGGCCGGACCTCGACGCTCACCTTTGCTGGGCTCTCGCGCACCGCCGGGGCAATCAACTTCTCCGGGGCTGGCCTGGGCACTTCCGTGAATCCGCGCAGCAAGATCACTTTCACCAGCGTGCCCACACTCACCGACGGCATCATTGGCCCCTGGGCCACGGTCAACGGTGATAGCTACGCTACACTTGCCGGCAACGACGTGGTGGCGTATGGCGGGACCATGACGGATTTGACCCGGCAAAGCTCGGGCACCAAGGTTATTCCCGACTCTGCGTCAGCCGACGTTCGGATCATCGAGGGCACGGGAGGCTCGCCTGCGAACCTAACCCTGGCGGCCACCACAAACACGATCAGAACGCTAATGCAGAGTATTTCCGGCGGGACCAGCACCGCCACGGTTGACATTGCCAGTGGCCAGACTCTCCTGGTGAACTCGATCAACCAGGTTGCCACGGCGGGTGCGCTGACGCTGGGCACCGCCGTCGATACCGGCACGCTGACGCCAGCGACGGCGGGCGGTAATCTGCTCCTTATCAACAATTCCACCGCCGTAGCCAACAGCATGACGGTCAACTCCGTCGTCGCCGACCACACTTCGGCCTCAACCGTGACCAAGGACGGTGCCGGCGTGGTGCGACTTCCCGGCAACAATACCTACAGCGGCGGTACGCTGATCAATGCGGGGACGTTGGTCGTCAAAGCCGACGCCAACCTCGGAACGGCTGGTACCGGCATCACCTTCAACGGAACGGCTGCATTGTCATTCGGCAACCACCCCGCCACTGGTGCTCTGACCGTCAATACGGGAACGCGCCCTATCACCATCAACAACGGAGCGGTGGCCGGTCTGTATCACAACTGGGCTGATACGACGATCACCATCGGCGGCGCGGTTACCGGCAACGGCGGGATCATCTGGGGCCGGGATCCGGTGCTGACATACGGCGGCGGTTCGGGCAGCGTATACATCAACCTGAACAGCACCGGCAACACCTTCACCGGGCCGATAACGGTCGGGACGGGGAATGATAACGCCCAAGGGTATGGCTCGACATTTAGCTTCAACAGCCTGGGGGACAGCGCCAGTCCGATCACGTTCAATTTCCAATATGGCGTCGCTTTCAACTTCAACGCTACCGGCCCGACCAGCAAACTGTCGGTGCCCAACCGGCCTGTCAACCTCTTGACGTCCTCTGCAACGATCAATAACATGAATGCCACCAACACCATGACTCTTGGACCTGTCTCCACCAGCACGGCGGGCGCGAAGACCCTGAACCTCGGTAGTGGCGGCGCTGGCGGCTTCGTTACCGGGGCGATCACCGACGGTAATGGGCAGATCGGCCTCACTAGGTCCGGCAGCGGCACGTGGACGCTCTCGGGCGCGAACACCTACAGCGGAGTCACGAGCATTGGCGATGGCAGCACGCTCGCGATCCTGGGCACTCAGGCCCTGGCCCCCGCATCAAAGATCGTGATGACCCGGAGTGCAACGCTTCGAATCCTGACCGACGATTCAGGGGTGGTCAACTTTGGCAATAACATCGAGTTTGATCGAGTTGATAACGCGACCGCCTATATTCAGAACTACACGGTTCACGTGGGTAACAACGGCGGTGCCACCACCGGCAGCACCATTGTCTTTGGGAACCTGGATTTTACAAAAAACGATATGCGCCCGCCCCGGCAACTGACCACTACCGGCGCCAACTCCTACAGCGTTCGAGTCGGGAATGTCTTTCTGGCGACTGAGATTCAAGGCACGGCAACCGGCGGAGCCCAGCGGTTCACACCCGCCTCGGCGGCACTCGAGATCGCCGGAACCGTCAAGCAGATCAACGGCAATACGGGCACTCAGCCGACCGCCAACACGCTGTATCTGGGCGGAGCCATGACCGGCAATCTGGTCAGCGGTGCTATTGCGAATGCCAATGACTACCCGGCCAATCCAACCGCGGCTCCCCTCAATATCTACAAGGGAGATGCCGGCGACTGGACCCTGACAGGCGTGAACACCTACAGCGGCACGACCACCGTGAATGCAGGCACGCTGGTCATCGATGGAGGAACCAAATCGCAATGCCTTCCGGATGCAGGCCTTCTGGCAATCAGCGGAACCGGCAAGCTGCGACTCAACGCCGGGGTAAGGGAAAAGGTCGGCTCACTCAGGCTGGGGGCAGGGGCCACTATAGCCGGACCTGCAACCTATGGATCTTCCGCCAGCAGGGCCGCCAACACGAACGACACCTACTTCACCGGCACGGGCGTACTCTACGTGGGTTTGGATATCCCCTCCGACGGCATGATATTGATTATAAATTAAGCAAGGAGTTCTGATTGGTGTAATCCA
>CAZZBA010000132.1:8365-10426 GCA_964652765.1 uncultured Victivallales bacterium
CGGCCTGGCGGCCGAGGCTACGGGTGTAATCCACGGCCTGGCGGCCGAGGCTACGGGTGTAATCCACGGCCTGGCGGCCGAGGCTACGCGATGTAGCCACGCTCGCCAGAGCGTGGATTTCCGGGAGTACGCATACCCAACACCTCCCTGCCTAATTCCTACCGGTGTATGGTTGAACCGTCGGCCAGGTTCCGTGGATTCTACCGGTATGTCGCTGCAACGCGGCGAAACCGACTGATGTGGGATCGGGCGTTACGGGGCATCCATCCGCACCGATATAGAGGCACCCGATTTGATCGGGCGGCAATTTGCCGACCAGTCGCTGGGCGGCATCCAGCGCATCCATCCACTTATGTTTCATGGCTCGGAGATCCAAGGGTTCGCGCAGGCTTAGGTGGTCAAGCTCGGCTTGTGTATAGGCGGTGTGCCGGTTTGACTGATCGAGCAGGAATTCCGGCGTGAAGCCGGGATCCTTGCCGCAGGCGGCCCATGCGATGGCACCCAGTGAGAGGTAGTTCTCGTTGAGATGGAGGATGTCGACAAAGTCCCTGATCTCATTGCGTCCCGCAAGGGCCAGCATCTTGTTTGTTGCAGCATCGGCATCGTGCAGGCGGTAGCCGCATTGCGGGTCAGGCTGGACAGGAAAGAACCGGAACGCACTATCCTGTGCCCACTCCAGTTTCAGATGCTGGTCGTTCACGGTGACGACGGCCCGGTAGAATGTGGGGGTGCGCATCAGCCATTCGAGTTTATACCCTGTGGCTAGCAGGGTCGCGGCATCCTGCTCTGCGCTCTGCGCCACGCTGTCCTCGATGTCGTGGAAAAAATCCAGATCCTGTGAATAGCGTGGCGAACGATCCGAGCGATGGAGCACGGTTGCGCCTGCAAGATAACTCTCAGGACTGCGGTTGGCCGCAAGTCGTCTCAGGATTTCGTTTTGTATATCGCTTATTGGCATAACTTTGCCGCCACGAGAAAGCCGCGGCGTCCTCCATTCTTGCGTAGTCCCCGGATGATCTCGGGGATATCCTCACGGGTCACCAGCATGTCCGTTCGCATGTGCCAGAAGCACTGGGCATGGAACGTCTTGAAGGCCCGTCGCGCCTCACGCACACGAACCATTTCGCGTGCGTCTGCAGAGGACAATACGCGACGGCTCTTTCGTCCGCCCTTGCGGCCGATCCGAGCCAGGTACTCACTGATATTACTTGCCGTTTCCATTTCGGTGCCATCCTAACCCGCTTATGATCGATTGACAAGCCCTGATTATGTTTTTGCAGGGCAGATTCATCATAATTTCCCGTGTATCTGCCTTTTCTCCGTAATAATATACACCACCCGCTGGAGGCACCGAGACACTGAGAAAGCTCTTCTCCTCATGACTGTGTCAGGTGAATTTGGCGCAGATTGGCTGACTCCGGTCCATGTTGTTATCAAGTGTGTCAGCCAATCTGCGCCAAATTCACCTGACGGTTGTTCTCAGAGTACCCAGAGCAACAAGGAGTTATAACTTCTCCGTGTCTCGGTGTCTTCGTGGTGAGTTGTCCATGCCCAGCTAAAATTTAGATGCGTTTGCCCTGATGTTTTTGCGGCTGATCCTCCGCAATCCACGGCTTGGCAGCCGAGGCTACGGGTGTAGCCACGCTCGCCAGAGCGTGGATCCTTTGCGGAAGTCTCGTTGTAGCCACGCTCGCGCCTTGTCCGCCGTAGCTGGCGAAGCGCGAAGGTGGAAGAGCGTGGATTTCATGCGGAGCCAATGCCATATCGATTACGATCACTAGCGTCCCAGATAGTAACGCAAGAATACTCGAAAACATTGGACAATCAAAACCTATGGGATGAGTGAACCGACGAAATTCATTTTCTCGCAGAGGCGCGGAGACGCAGAGCAATTCATAAATAGTACATAATGTCCCAATTATAAATGATTTATAACTCTGCGCCTCTGCGCCTCTGCGAGAAAACATTGTTGCCGATGCTATGGGATGGTAGTGCGCAATATAGACTCGGGCGCATCCCTGTTTCACTGACTTGTCGTTGCGCGTCGGTCCCTCTGGGCCT
>CAZZBA010000133.1:0-10333 GCA_964652765.1 uncultured Victivallales bacterium
GGAAATCGCAGGACGATGCGGATAAGGCGGATGCATACGAGACGCTGTACACTGTGCTTATCCAGCTTGCCAAGGTGGCCGCCCCGTTCATCCCGTTCATGAGCGAGGCCATCTATCGCAACCTTCGTACCGATGACATGCCGGAGTCCGTCCACCTTTGCGATTTCCCGACGGCTGACGCCAGTAATAGGAATCCCGATCTGGAATCGGAAATGCAGACCGTCATGGACATCGTCCAGATGGGGCGGCAGCTCCGGGCAGATCACAACCTGAAAGTGCGCCAGCCGCTGGCCGTACTGCATGTAGTCTCACGGAATCAGGACCTGATCGCGAAGCTCAGGCATTCCATCGATGTCATCGAGGATGAGTTGAATGTCAAATCGCTGGTATTCGGTCATAACGATACCGACCTGGCCGACCTGGGTGCCAAGGCCGATTTCCGGCGGCTGGGCCCGAAGTGCGGCAAGCACATGAAGACCGTTGCCGATCGGATCGCCAGGCTGGATAACGCCCGTATCGTTGAATTGGTGAATGGAGGTCATCTCGATCTGGATAACGGGGCAGGGGAGACGGTGGTCATCCGCGCGGAGGACCTCGTGATCGAACGCACCCCGAAAGCCGGACTGGTGGTGGCGACGGAAGGCGACCTGGTTGTCGCGCTGGAAACCAGGCTCGACGAGGCGCTGATCAACGAAGGCCACGCGCGAGAGTTTACCAGCAAGGTGCAGAACATGCGCAAGATCGCCGAACTGGATGTAACCCAGCGGATCACCATCCGAGGTCGCATCCCGGAGATCCTCAGGCCGGCATTGGATGCGCACCGTGAAGACATCTGCCGCGAAGTGTTGGCGGTTGAGTTTGTTATCGTTGATAACATGTCGGATTCCGAGGGTGACTCTGTGGATATCAATGGTAACGATTGTCGAATTGCACTACAACCGGCGGTGGTAGATTAGCCGTAACAAGCTGCAGGGGAGGGGAAGTGAATACCAATACACAGGTGCATCAGATCAGCCATCCGCTGCTGGCCCACTCGCTGGCGATCCTGCGCGAGAGGGATACGGCGACAGCGGAGTTCCGGCGCCACGCCGGGATTGCCTCGACGGTTATGCTGATCGAGGCGACACGCCATCTTGGCCTGGAAGCGAAGTCCATCCAGACTCCATTGGCGGCGACAACCGGCAGTCAACTTGCAGGCAGGCTTGTGGTTGTGCCTGTGCTTAGAGCCGGACTGGCGATGCTGGCGGCCGCACAGGAACTGCTGGCGGATGCACCCGTGGGCTTTCTCGGGCTGGAACGTGACGAGGCGACCGCCGTTGCGCGCGAGTATTATCAGAAGTTCCCGGGAGGAACCCTTTCCGGCAGCACGGTGCTTATCCTCGATCCGATGCTGGCAACCGGCGGATCCCTTGCGGACACGATCACCGCCGTGCAGGCGCGCGGGGGACGTGATATCGTGCTGGTCTGCATAGTCGCCGCCCCGGAAGGTATCACGCGTATCACCACCGCCTTTCCTGGCGTCACCCTATACACCGCCAGCGTGGACAGTCATCTGGATAGGCGTAAATATATCGTCCCTGGGCTCGGAGACTTCGGTGACCGCTATTTTGGCACCTAGGTTGTCATAGTATCAAATATCGGTATTTTCTCTCGGCAATATCAATATGTAGCGCAGTATCATATCCGAGATTTTACATAAGATATATTATGCGACGTTATATGCATTCCGGGACCGACTTAAAAAATCGAAAAACTTTATTGCAATCCTTTTGTTACGACTTATACTAACGACTAACAAGCATAGTATTTCAATGCTAATGCGGTCGGCACCTCCATAACAAGGAGATGATTGCGATGAACGTACTAGTTCTGGATGACGATGAGGATCTGAGCAGCGCGCTTCGCGACATTCTATTGATGCGAAATCTTGATGTGGACTGTACCACATCCGCCCCCGATGCCATTGAAAAAATGGATTGCAAACACTATGATGTCGTGCTCGTTGACTACGTCATGCCGCACCACGACGGTATCTGGTTCATGAACAACGCCAAAGTCCCGCGCACGACGAAAGTACTACTGATGACGGGGCATATCGAACGCAAGGTCATCAACAAGATGTTCGACTTAGGGGCCTGCGGCTACATCATCAAGCCGTTTGATGAGGAGGAACTGCTGCGCAACCTGGATTTCTTCCTGCCTGGCAAACTCAATGGCTGATCGGGCAATATGCCTGGCATGCCTTGACACGAACAAATCGCCTTTCGGGTAACAGCAGGCACGAAAGCAAACCGCCGTACACACAGCCTGTGTCCAGTCCGATGACACGTTCGCGGTTAAGCCCGCCGAGTGCGGCCCAATGGCCGAATACAACCAGCGATTGTCCGGTATAGAAATCAAACCAGGGCGGATGCGCACTGTTGAATAAATCCTTGCCGGTACCATCCCAAGTGCGGATGCTCACCAGAGTCCAGGGATCAATAGCGCGCGGATGAACCCCCGGCACCAGACCGGCATGCACCAGCATGAGCCCCGGCTCCTCGAGCCAAAGCGGCCACCGCCGCACGGCGGCGGCAAAGCCGTCCAGATCCCCGCCGAAGTCCCGATGCAGATCATCGATATACTTTTGATGGCGGTTCGCTTCCCCATCCAGGATCTTCAGCAAGCTCAGCTCGTGATTACCAACGATGGAAATCCCGTTGACCGACTGGAAGATTTCCCATACCCCTCTGGAGCTCGGTCCCTTGTTGATCAGATCCCCCAGAAAGATCAGTCGGTCACTCTGAGGATTCGCGTCTACTTCGCGAAGCAGCATCGCCAGTTCCCGGTAGCAGCCATGCACATCCCCGATGATGATTGTCCGCTGCCCGGTCATGAGTCGGCAAGCGCCTGCTTGAATACCGACCGGATGGCATCCAACCGGTAGGGTTTCTTGAGAAACAGGGGCTTGATTACGCCGGAGGCCGTGGCCACATCCTCTTCCTTGTTGTACCCGCTGGAGAGCACGATCGGAATCGCTGTGTTGAATTCGCGTATGGCGTGGAACGCTTCCATACCGCCCATTTCGGGCATGGTCAGATCCAGCAGGATCGCCTTCAGCCGGGTCCCCTCACGCCGTGCCGCTTCAACCGCCTCTCGACCATTATCAACGCTGATCACGTCGAACCCGATGGATTCGAGCATCAGCGTTGCGACTTCGCGCACGGTTTGCTCGTCGTCCGCGAGCAGGACCGTCCCCTCCCCCTTCCAGTTTCCAGAGGTCGAGGCCAATCGTAAATAGGGAGTCATGGCTTTGTCGGTGACCGGCAGATAAACAGTAAAGACAGCGCCATGCCCCAGCGACGATTCGATCGCGATGGTGCCACGGTGACTGTGCACGATTCCCAGTGCCGCCGCCAGTCCGAGTCCGTGCCCGGCGAATTTAGTCGTGAAGAAAGGATCGAATATCTTGGAGATCGTGTTCTCATCCATGCCGATCCCTGTATCGGCGATTCGGATATAGACGTAATCCCCGCGTTCCAGCGCCACTCCGCCCGTGACGGCATTCTCGAACGCCTCGGTGGTCAGTTCCGCCTTCCCGGTCTTTACCGTGATCGTGCCGGGCCTGTTCTCCAGCGCATCCGATGCATTGACAATCATGTTCATCAACACTTGCCGGATCTGGGTCGGATCGCATTCCACAGGAGGCAGGTCCCGGTCGAGATCGACATGCAGCACGGCTTTCTTTGCGATCGACACCTTCAGGAGACCTCCAAGATCCTCCACCACGTCGGAGATGTTCACCACTTCGAGCAGGAACTTACCTTCCCCCGAATAGGCCAGAAGCTGATTGGCAAGCTCCGCCGCCCGCTGTGCCGACGACACCACTTCCTCGACGTGGCGTTGCACGGCCGTCGTGTCGCCGATCCGGTTCAGCGCTAGATCAGCGTGGCCCAGCATACCCATCAGCAGGTTGTTGAAATCGTGCGCGATACCGCCAGCCAGCACGCCGAGGCTTTCAAGCTTCTGTGATTGCTGCATCTGCCTCTCGATCTTGCGGCGTTCGCGCTCGGCAGACTCCTGTTCGGTGATGTCGAGAGAAAGCCCGCCGATCATGCACTCGCCCTTTGCGGAATCGGGAATCGGAAACTTAATGGTCAACAACGAGAGTTCCCCGTGCTTGTCGTTCATCCGTGTGATGTATCGTACCGCTTTCTGATCGGACAACACCTGCGCATCCGTCTGGGCAAACTGTTTCGCCAGTTCAGGATAATGCAGTTCGGCATCCGTCTTTCCCAGGCAGTCCGCGATCTTCCAACCCAGCGCCCGCTCGTAATTGCTGTTGAGATAAACACGCCGTCCGCTGGAGTCCTTGATGAAGGCAAAGCCGGGCAGATATCGCATGAACAAGTCGAAGCGTTCCTCGCTATGCCGCAGCGCATCCTCGATGTTGCATCGCTCCGTGATGTCCCGCATCAGGATAACGGCACCTTGGTGATAGCGGATCATCCCGGTAATCACCTCAAGCGGGAAGGTTCCTCCGTCGATCCGTTTCCCGGTCGCGTAACCAACATGAAAGCCAAACCGTTCCAGGCGGTTCGCGATTTCACCTTTTTCCCCGCGTAAACGCCGGTCATAGTACAACACGTCGGTTTTTTTGCCAAGCAGGTCCTTTTCCCTGAGACCGAACATGGCCTCGACCTGTCCGCTGCACATCGTGATGACCCGCTCGCGATTGATCCCCACCAGTGAATCGGGGCTGATACTCATCAGCACGTGTTCAAGGTCGCGTTGCGCGGTCAGCGCTTCCCGCCAGCGGTGGTAGGCAAACCACAACAAGGCCAGCAACCAGAAGAACAAACCGTTAAGCAGGAACAGCGCAACCGGGATTTGGGTGTAGACGGCAAAAAAAGCCTGTAGCTCAGGCAGCATCTCTGTTGTCAGCCGGTAGGCCGATAGCACCATGACAATTCCGATCGCCATCCATAATTGAACGGCTTCCCGCCTAGCATCCCTGAATTTCGCAACCATATCGCCCCCTCATACCTTGCATGCCCTCACTATCATCCTGCTTCATCATAGCCCTTCGCCATGCAGACGGTCAACGCGATTATCATGCCGGTTGTAATGGGCAACCGGTGCGGTTCAACGAAGCACGGCATCGGTAAGCGAGAATACCGGCAGCATGATCGCCAGGGTAATCAGCAGGACAAAGGCCCCGATAACCAGGAGCAGCAAGGGTTCCAGCAACGCCAGTGACTTGGCGAGGAAATGCTCGAAATGTCGATCGCAACGATCGGCCGCATGCTCCAGTAATCCGGCCAGGTCGCCTCCGGCCTCCCCCACCCCGATCCACCCCGGCAGCGCATCAGCCAGTGGTGGCATTTCCCGCACGGCCGCTTCCAGTGTACAGCCGTGCCGGATCTTGTCCGAGGCCGTGAGCGCCAGTCGCTCGCACCAGGCACTACCCGTCGCCCGCGCAGCCAGCGGGACGCCTTCCACCAGCGACACGCCCGAACGCACCAGGATGCCGAGGGTCCGTGCGAACCGCGAACTGACAAGGTTGCGGTAACCATTACCCGCCAGTGGCACACGGTAGAACCGCCGATCGTAAAGCATCCGGCGATCCGCATCCCGTCCTGCATGTCGCCACCAGGAGGCAATGGCCAGCAAGCCGAGGGTTCCGGCAAGCAGCCCCCATGGCAGGAAGGCGTCCGCCAGCCACAGCATGCCCCGTGTCAACGCCGGTAGAGCGGTCGTGGCTCCGATCATCTGCTGTGTCCGCGGCAGCAGCACTCCCAGCATGACGACCGCCACGATCACCCCCAGCGCCAGGACCAGGGCCGGATAGATCATCGCCCGATGCAGGCGTTCCCGTAGCATGTCCTGTCTCTCGATAAAAACCGCCAATTGTTCCAGGACTGGCTCCAGCGACGCGGTACGCTCGGCCACATCAATCGTTGCGGCCTCGAACGGACTGATATCCGCCATGGCTGATTTCAGTGCCGCTGCGAGCGAGCTGCCTTCGCGGACATGATCACGGACAGCGGCCAGCGCATCGGCCGCCGCTTCCAGATCTGGCGTTTTCAGCAGGGTACCCAGGGCTGTCACCAGCGGCATTCCTGCCTTCAGCAAGGACGCCAGCTCCCGGTAAAGCACACCGCGCCGCGAGGAGGATAACCCGGCCCTTGCCGATCCAGCGTTGCGAAGACGGTCCACCAGCACACCCTGCCCTGCCAGTCTCTCACGCGCCGCTTTCGGACTCTCCGCCTCCACCTGTCCGCGGCAGGTTCCGCCGTCGGTACGATAACCCCTGTAGGAGAATGTTTTCATAAGGTGGCCGCACTGAGCACATCGTCAATCGAGGTTTCCCCTGCAAGCACCTTTTCAATGCCATCCTGGATCAGCGGCTTCATGCCGGACGCCATGGCCGCCGCACGTATGGTTTCCAGGTGGCATCCGGTTTCGCGGATCCGATCGCGCAGCACCGCATCGACCGTCAGAAGTTCGAAAAGGCCGACCCGTCCGCGGTACCCCTGGGTGCAGCGCTCACACCCCGACGGTTCCCATATTGTCCGTCCGGCCAGCCCGTCATAAAACATCCCGAGCAAGGCTGCATCCCCGGGAGCCACCAGGCGGGAGCGCCGGCAGTGCGGGCACAACCGGCGTACCAGACGCTGTGCCAAAACGCCGCGCAGGCAGGCGGAAATCAGGTACGGAGCCACGCCGATATCCATCAGTCGCACAACGGCGCCGGGGGCATCGTTGGTGTGCAGGGTCGTGAACACCAGATGTCCTGTCAGCGAGGCGCGTACGGCAATCTCTGCCGTCTCGGCGTCCCGCGTTTCCCCCACCAGGATCACATCCGGATCCTGCCGCAGGATATGCCGCAGCCCGCTTGAGAAGGTCAGTCCGATCTTGGTCTTGACCTGGATCTGCCCCACATTGTCGAGCTGGTACTCGATCGGGTCCTCGATGGTCAGGATGTTGCGTCTCGTTGCATCCAACCCTCCCAGCGCGGCATAAAGGGTTGTGGTCTTTCCCGATCCTGTAGGTCCGGACACGATCACCATGCCGTTCGGCAGTTTCAGCAGGCTGCGCAGGCGCCCGTAGCATTCCCCGCCCATCCCCAGCGCGTCCATGCCAAGCAGCGTGTTGCTTTTGTCGAGCAATCGCAAGACCACCCGTTCACCCTCGCTGACCGGGACCGTGGAAACGCGGATATCCACTTCCCGCTCGCCTACGCGCACCCGTGCCATACCGTCCTGCGGCAAACGGCGCTCGGCAATGTCCATGTGCGCCATCACCTTCAATCGTGACACCAGCGCCTGCACGACATGCGGCGGCGGCGAGGCCTGTTCGTACAAGACACCGTCGATCCGCAATCGCACTCGCAATCGTGTCTCGAAAGGCTCGAAATGAATGTCGGAGGCCCGCTGGCGAAATGCATCCAGCAGGATCAGGTTGATCAACTGGGTAACCGGAGTGCCGCTAGCCGCCAGCAGCAAATCATTCACCTGGCGGTCCGAAACCGATGCTGCACCGGCCAGGTTGTCGATCAGATCCGCCGGTTTCTCCTCCCGCAACGCATAGCAGCTCTCGATACAGGCCAGCACCACCTCGCGCGGGGCCAGCACCGGCTCAAGCGACTGGCCGGAAAGGATGGATACGTATTCCTGCTTGTCGATGCTAGCCGGATCACTGACCAGCACACAGGCTACGCCGCCAACACGTACCGGGAGCACCGCATGCGTCCTGGCCCACTCCACTGGCAGAGATGCCAGAAGAGTTGCGTCCAATTCCAGCTCGTCCGGCGACTCGACGACGCGCAGCCCGTAGACCGCGGCCCGCTCGCGCAACGTCACGGCAACATGCCCCGGTCGGATGTCTTCATTTCTGACCATTGAGATCCAGTCCCGTTTTCTTTTCCCAGCGTTTCTGGTGCCCTTTAGCCGCACTGAACTCGCTGACTACCGTGGGCGTCACGAAGATCAGCACATCGGTGCGCTCGCTCACCATCTCGGTCCGACGGAACAGCCAGCCAAGGATCGGGATCGATCCGAGGAAGGGGACGCGCCGCTCGCTCTCGCGCTCGTCCTGCCGGGTCAGGCCTGCAATCACAATCGTCCGGCCATCCTCGACAGTCACCATGGTTTCGACCTCCCGCTTGGCAATCGTCGGGGTGAACTGCGTGGTCTCGGAACCGGAATCAATCACGGCCTCGATGCTCGGATTAAGCGCCATGCGGATCCGCCCCCCCGGAATGAAGTGCGGTGTGATGCGTAGCTTGATCCCCACATCCACGCGCTCGATATTCTGGATCACGTCCTTTGCTGTCCCCGAACCACCCGTGATCTCGGATTTGAGGATCGGGATCTCATTGACCACGCTGACCGTCGCCTCCTTGTTGTTCTGCGACTGCAACGACGTTTCCGAAAGGATCTTGAAACGCGAGTTTGACCGGAACGCATCAATATTGAGCAGCCCCGGGAATCCGGTCTGGATGGTCCCGTCCGCCCCCATCGAGGATCCGTGTGCAATCCCTATACTCATTCCGCGCGGGAAAATGCCGTCCTGGACGGAAGACAGCAGACCGCTCGCATCGCCGAGGCCGAAACTGCCCTGGACCACGGTATCACCGACGGTCTGCGGCTGGTCGACCGCCGCGATGTCCAGGCCGAACTGGAATCCATCGCCATGGCTGACCTCCATGATCACCACCCCGATATGCACCTGCTCCGGGGATTGGTCCAATTGCTCGATCAGGCGCTTGACCACTTCAAAGTCGCCGGGGCCTGCATCGACCAGCAGCGCATTGCTGGACGGACTGGCCTGGATCGCAATCCCCCGCGAACCAGCAGCCTCGGTTCCTGCTGCCGGCTGACGCTGTTTCAGGAGCGCCCAGATATTCTCGGACGCCTCCTCGGCGGAGAGATGCCGCAGGAAGATCGCGTTCAGGCGTCCATGTCCCGAAGGTACATCCACATCCATCCGTGCAATCAAATCCCTCAACGATTCCACTTGCGCCTGTGTACCGACCAAAATAAGCCGGTTTGAATGCGGCGCCGCCACCACCAGCGCCGTACGAGCATCGCTGCTCGGCACGGCGTCGCTGCGCCGTCCGGCGGGCAGCCGTTCAACCAGCCGTTGTGCGCGCGTCTGGTTCTCGGCCAGTGCCAGGTTCAACTGCTGTGCCATATCATCGGCGCTGGCATACTGCAGGGCGACAATATCGGTTACCCGGGCCAGGCCAGGCTGATCGATTTCAGCCAACAGGGCCTCCACGCGCCGGATGCCCGATGCGGAATCCGTCACCACAAGATGGTTGGTTTCCTCCAAGGCGCGGACTGTTCCACCCGCCGACTCCTTGCCCGGCTCAAGCGCCTTGCTGATTGCGGTGGCCGACACATGCGTCAACCTGAATATCTTGGTGTAGACACCCTGATCGGGCACCGCATCCCCGGTTCCAAGCACGGCGGCAAGGCCACCCTTATGCCCCTTCAGCGCCACCACATGCAGTACGCCGCCGGATTCCTCAACAGAATATCCCGCCGATTCGATAATCGAAAGAAAGAGCGGATAGATCTCCGCAGGAGAGACACGCGGCGAAACCACCGTCAGCTTGCCGGCAACCCCCTCCCCGATGACAAAGCGCTTTCCTGTCACCTCCCCGACCAGCTTGACAAAGGACCGGATCTCCACATCCTCGAACGTGAAGTTGATCCCGGCACCGGCGGATTCGGGTTGCCCGGATGGCTCCACCGCGCCAATGACACTGTACAGCAGCAGGAATGCAAGCCCTGTCAATAACCGTCTCATTTAAGGATTCCCCGTTCCGATGCCTCGACAAAACCGACCAGGTGATCAAGCGTCGCGCATGTTCCGAGGGTCGCCCGGATCTGCTCGATAGCCTGCTGAACCGATAGATCCTGGCGATACAGAAGCCGGTAGGCCTTCTTCAGCAGTTGGCGGTCATCATCGGATACCCCGCGACGCTCGAGCCCGATCAGGTTGAGCCCGCGCACGGCAGCCGGATTGCCGTCCACCATCATGAACGGCGGGCAATCCTTGACCACTTTCGTGCAGCCACCGACCATGCACATGCGCCCGATGCGGCAGAATTGATGCACACCGCTCAGCCCGCCGATCACGGCCTGGTCCTCGATCAGGACATCCCCCGCCAATGTCGCGCAATTGGCCATGATCACGCCGTTGCCGACCCGGCAGGCATGCGCCACATGGCAGTAGGCCATGATGTGACAGCCAGCTCCGACGACCGTCTTCTCTCCCTCGTTCGTACCCGAGTTCACCGTCACGTACTCGCGCAGCGTGGTGCGTTCCCCGATCTCGACAG
>CAZZBA010000134.1:0-2421 GCA_964652765.1 uncultured Victivallales bacterium
GATATAGGCCCCGTATGGAAGGGTATCCAGGATGGCGGGACTGCGGATCGCGGCGATGGTGCTGCTGGAGATATGTGTTTTCAAGGTAACCTCCTGTGTTTTGGTTACAATGTGCTTGACCACGCCAGTATCGTAACACACAAGACGGTAATGTAAACCTGTTTTTCCGGGATTGCCATTGCTCGACCAGTTTGCCGACGGTCTGCGAATGGAAAGGTGGTCCAGTATGTCAACATGCTGATATTGAGGCAGACGCGCAGCAATATGAAACGCGTGTTGGTGACCATTATCTTGTATTACGGCCGGGGCTTGCGGTTCACCCGGCGCAGGTAAAAGGGGTATTCCTTCTGGAATTCGATCCCCGGCATAAACTGTTGGGCGCCCTCCGCAGGGTCCCATTCCAAGTCATAAAAATTCATGGAATCCAGGGCCGTGGTCTCTTCGTAGGATCTGAAAAGCATATAGATCGGACCGGGATGGGAGTCCACGGTTTGCCGCATCAGGCGATCGGTATCGTTCGGGTTTGGGGATGGGCCGGTTAAATACCCCTGGAGGCGCAGGACTCTGGTCGCCGGCGGGAAAAACGGTATCAGGTAGGCTTTGGGGTCGTGGCCGACTGTGAGGATAAGAGAGTTTCCGGGTTCGGCGAGCGGTGGCAGTTGGACATCAAAATAGTCGGCGGACCAGGGGCGCCGGCCCCAATCACCGGGTTTGACGGCGACCAGCAATATGACCAGGCCGGCAAGGGCGATCAGGACTTGCTGGCGCGTGTCGCGCAAAAAGGTTTGCAGGAGCAGAAGGATCGTCAGCGGCGCGAGGAATTCAATGACGACCGCATACCGATACACCGAGAACATCTTCATCCACAGGGTAAAGGAAACCACCATGAAAATGATCAGGAACCGGGTTGTGTCCGGCACCTTGCCAGTGGCGGGCGGGCTTGAGCTGCGGCTGCCGGGCCGGCATCGCCAAAGGGTCCGGCCGAGCAGCGCCAGCAGGAAGAGGTAAAGCAGGGCCATGCGCAGATCCCGGAACGCCACCTCGCCGACCTTGAATGGGTTGAGCGTGAGCTGAAAGGGGAACAGCAGGCATTGGATCAGGTTCGTGGGCAGAAAGCGCTCGTCCCGGTAGGATCCGATGAATCCCCAGGGCGATTGGAAGAATTGGTTGAAATAGGGGAAAACCGGGTTCTGGAAACGCTGCCACATATCCATCATCCAGAATCCGCCGGTCAGTGCGGTGCCGCCCAGCACTCCGAAGCCAAAGATCATGGCCAGCCAGAACCGGCGCAGGAATGGCAGTGCGAGCCCGAAGAACGCCGTGCAGAGCGCCACGGCGTAAACGGCGAAGGGTAATTTCATGCCCAGGGTGCAGCCCATCAGAAGGCCCGCCGTAGCGGCGATGGGCCAGCCGCTACGCAGCGTGACGCCGAACCGGGAACGAAACCGCAAGATCAGCCAGATAGCCGCCAGAACGGGCAGGCTCATGATATTGTCCCCGAAGCTGGTGCCGATTTCGGCCAGATTCATGGCACCCGACGAGCCGACCGCAGCCACGCCGACGCAGGTCCATACGGTCCGATAGCGCCGGTTGAGATCGATCCATTGTCGCGCTATTCCATAGAGCAACCAGACGTTCAATCCGGCTATCAGCCCCAGCGTGAAGCCGACGACTTTGGGCGAAAACGAGGTGACGGCCCAATAGAACGGCAGATGCATCAGCGGGTTGTAATAGGTTGCCACATGCCCGACGGCGATGTCCTGCCCCATGCGGTTGAAAAGGAAAGCAAAAGGGTTGTAGAAATGGTAATTGCGCAGATCCCAGTTTGTATCCTGTCCGGCGTAAAGCGCGTACAGACCCGTTAAAATGGGAGCCAATGCCAGCAGGCCGTGTCCCATCCAAACGGATAAGCTGGCTGGCATGCGGAATCGGGTGGATCCGTCGGTGTGAATGTTCGGGCTGGGCGTGTTCATCTCCATACACTACCCGGGCAGGGCCGGAAACTCAAGTCAACAGGGCCGCGCCAGCATCATTTTTCCGGTTGCGCCAGGGCTCTAAACCACATAAAGTGAGCGCGTCGTGAACGAGTACAGGTGATAATATAATCAGGCTCAATCGATACGTTTGGGCAATAACTACGAGACGATCCCATGAATCATCTTGGAGAGTCGCAAATATTTCTCTTCCTTTTGCAGGTCTTCATCCTCATGGGGTGTGCACGCGGGCTTGGCGAAGTGTTCAAACGGTGGAAGCAACCCGCGGTGACGGCGGAGATCCTGGTTGGCCTGTTGCTGGGGCCGACTATCATGGGGCGTTTCCTGCCGGAATTGCAGCAGGCGCTGTTTCCCCCCGAGGCGATCCAGCAGGCCATGTTGGATACGCTTGCCTGGATCGGCGTTTTGTTTCTACTCTTGGATACCG
>CAZZBA010000134.1:2431-7505 GCA_964652765.1 uncultured Victivallales bacterium
TACGTTTGGGCAATAACTACGAGACGATCACATGCATCAACAATTATGGTGTGTCTCTTTCGTGATTATCAGTCAGGATTATACATAGAGGAGGTTTTGGCATGATGCCTGCGAACAAGAAAAGTCGTTTTACCTATGATAAGTCCAAGTTAAGCCAGATCAGCTTTCCGCTGGGCGGGATCGGTTCTGGATGTATAGGGGTATCGGGTACCGGACGATTGGTTGACTGGGAAATCTTCAATCGTCCCAACAAGGGAGGGATGAACGGTTTTTCCCATTTTGCGATCCGGGCGGAATCGCGCGGCAAGCTTCTGGATGCCCGCGTTCTGCAGGGTGATCTGCCGCCACCCTATCTGGGGTCGATGGCCCGTTCCGGTAATAACGGATATGGATTTGGGCCCGACCGCGAGACGTTGGCGGGTCTGCCACACTTTGCCAAGACCACCTTCGAGGGAAGCTATCCTCTGGCCACGCTGACGTTCAAGGATAAGGCGTTTCCGGGGACGGTCGCGCTCCAGGCCTTCAACCCCTTCATCCCCCTGAACGACAAGGACTCCAGCATTCCGGCCGCGTTCTTCGAGTTCACGGTTACCAACACCACGTCGCAGTCTCTCGATTACACGCTGGCGGGCTCCCTCGGCTTTCCCCTCCCGGTCAAATCGGCGCACACGGCTCGGACGGCGGGTGGGATCAGTGCTGTGCAGCTTCAGGCGGAAGGGCTGGAGGATGGCGATATTCGTTGTGGCAACCTGACGCTGGCAACCGACGCGGCGAAGGTCAGTCATCAGGAGTACTGGTACCGCGGGTCATGGTTTGATTCCCTGGAGATCTACTGGCGGGACCTCACGACGCCGGGCCTCTTCAAGAATCGCCAATATCCGGACGCCGGACGAAATAACCACGGGCTTCTGGCTGTCCATCTCCGCCTTAAGCCAGGCCAGACCCGCAAGGTGCGTTTTGTCATCAGCTGGAGCTTTCCTGTTTGCGAGAACTATTGGGAGCGGGAGCGGTCGGAAAAACTTGCCAGGGAGACCGGCGTACCGCTTCGTTGGCGCAACTATTATGCCACGCTTTGGAAAGATTCCCTTGCCAGTGCCACGTATGCGCTGGAGGCGTGGAGCCGGTTGCGGGACTCGACGGATCTTTTCCATCGAACCCTCTTCAACTCCAGCCTGCCTTCCGTCGTGCTGGAGGCGGTCTCGGCCAACATGTCCATTCTCAAGAGTCCCACCGTGCTGCGTCTCGAGGATGGAACCCTCTACGGGTTTGAGGGCTGTTGTTCCAGCAGCGGGTGTTGTGCCGGGAGCTGTACGCATGTGTGGAACTATGCCCAAGCCCAGGCCTTCCTGTTCCCGGCCCTGGCCCGCTCCATGCGCGAGGTGGACTACCGGTACAACCAGCAGGCGGATGGGGGTATGCCCTTCCGCATCATGCTGCCTCTGGGCCTGAAGCATCCGGGTGGTTTCTCCTGTGCCGATGGATTGTTCAGCAATGTCATGCTGGTTTACCGGGACTGGAAACTATCGGGTGACTCCAGCTGGTTGCGCGCCCTCTGGCCTTCCGTGAAGAAGTCGATCGAATTTGCCTGGGCGCCGACCAACAGTCACCGCTGGGATCCGGAAAAGACCGGGGTGCTCTGGGGCCGGCAGCATCATACCCTCGATATGGAGCTGTATGGGCCGAGTTCCTGGCTATGCGGATTCTATCTGGGGGCTCTCAAGGCCGCGGCGGAGATGGCGGAGCATCTTGGCGAGGCCGACACCAGCCGGGAGTTTGCCGGGCTTTTTGCCAAAGGCAAGCAGTGGCTGGAAGCCAATCTCTTCAATGGCGAGTACTACCAACAGCAGGTCGACATCAAGGACCGTGGTGTCCTGAAGGCGTTTGAGGCCGAGGATGCCTATTGGGATGCGGAGCACGGGGAGATCAAGTACCAGATCGACGAGGGGTGTGCTATTGATCAGACCCTGGCGCAGTATCATGCCACGCTGTACGGGTTGGGCGAAGTTTTCGAGCCGGGAAGGAATCGCAAGGCACTCAAGGCGCTTTTCCGGAACAACTTCCACAAGTCGATGCGCAACATCTATAATCCATGCCGGCTCTATTCCATTAACGATGAGGGCGGTATGGCGATTTGTTCCTGGCCGACCGGCAAGCGCAAGCCTGCGATTCCGCTTACCTATGCCCAGGAGACCATGCATGGATTCGAATACGCCGCCGCCGTTCAATTGATCCAGAACGGGCTCGTCCGGGAAGGGGTGGCGGTGGTTGAGAGCATCCGTGACCGTTATGACGGCGAACGACGCAACCCATGGAATGAGATCGAGTGCGGGAGTCATTATGCCCGTTCGATGGCGAGTTATGGTCTGCTGAATGCGCTAAGCGGGTTTGAGTTCGACCTGACGCGCGGACATATTGGTTTCCGCCCGGTCCAGATGACGGGTGGGCGCTTCCAGTGTTTCTGGTCAGTCGGTTCAGGGTGGGGCGAGGTCGAGATACGCGCGAAAAAGGTATTTCTCCGCATCTTGCAGGGCTCATTGACGCTCAAGAGCATGACGGTGAAATTCGCGAAGGCTGATCGGGATCTGACCGTTACCCTCGGCCGCCGCCGAATTCCAGCCCGACGCGAAGGTGATGTCGTGTATTTCGATGCACCCGTTACCCTTCGCGAAGGTTCTGAACTCAGGATTGAATAGAGACTGTCTTGCTGTTTCCCACTGCGCGGTCGCAGGGTTGGTTGTTTATAAGCCTGCGCTTGCATGGTTCCCTTCCGGAATAGAGTGTCAAATGCACAGGGGGTAACAAGGATGAATCGGGTTGGACAATGTCGAGAACGCATGAACATCAAGTCTGTGGATATGGCAGAGCGTACAGAGCAACTCAAAAATCTCAGGTGGGGCATGTTCGTCTGCTGGAGCTTCAGCACGTTCTCCGGCAAGGAATGGACCGCGGGGGTGATGGAAACTAATTTCTTCGCCGCGAAGGATTGTGATACCGACCAGTGGGCGTGCATTGCCAAGGAAGCCGGTATGGGCTACATCCTGTTCCTGGCGAAACACCACGATGGCTTCTGTCTATGGGATACGCAAACGACCGACCGCAAGGTAACCAAGGCCCCCCTGGGGCGAGATGTGCTGGCGGAACTGCGCAAGAGCTGCGACAGTCATGGACTCAAGCTCGCGTTGTATTTCTCCGAGGGTGACTGGACCTGGCCCGGGGCCAAGGATGGCGCCGCAGGCGGCTCAGGGCAGGATGCCGCTAAGGAACGGCAGCAGCTTGCCGAACTCCTGACTAACTACGGCCCTATCGAGTACATGTGGATTGACCACGCTGCCGGCACCGGCGGACTCAGCCACCCTGAATTCCTCGCCCATTGCAAGGCGCTACAGCCTGGTTGTTTGGTCGGCTTCAATCACGGTGACCAGACGGGTGTCCAAATCCGGCTGGGCGAGGAGGGTAGACCTGGGCCGCTTTCCGACACAAAGGCCTCCGGCCCGCATATGACGAATGCTCCGTCAAAAGACTACCTGCTGGCGGAATTTACCTATCCGATCCTTCCCAGGCATAAAGGCGGGGCGATGTGGTTCTACTCGCTACCGGAGCATGATGCCTTATGTCATCCCGCCGAGAAGCTCTATGCGGATTATCTCGGAGCCGTGAAATACGGGAATATATTCTCTATCGATGTCGGCCCCGACTATAATGGCAAGCTTCGCGCCATCGATGTGAAGACGCTCCGCCAAGTTGGTGAGATGATCAAGAAGGCGAGTGAGAAGCACGCCGTTTACCGGCAGACGATCCAGGCCATCGAAGCGCTGGTCGAGGGCGAGACCGATCCCATAGCGGTGATGTCAACAGTGGCCTGCGAACTGTACCATGCCTTTGACTACTTCAACTGGGTTGGCTTCTACCGGCGCATTAATCCGGATACGTTGAAAGTGGGGCCCTATCAGGGCACCCACGGCTGTCTCACGATCAATATCCAGCGCGGGGTGTGCGGCGCTTGTGTGCGCGCGGCGACGGTGCAGATCGAGAACGATGTATCCAAGGCCGCCGATTACATCGCCTGTTCAGCCGAAACCAAGGCGGAGATCGTCCTGCCGATCTTCGATCACAGCGGTGCCGTTATCGCCGTTCTGGACATTGATTCCTCAGCCGCCGATGTCTTCGATGAGGTGGACGTGATCTGCCTGGAACGCATTTGCAAGCACCTTGCGTTTACCGCTGGACACGGTGCTGGCCTTGAAGGGAAAGTGAAGGACGCTTTATGAAGACGAGCAAGCAAGCGACAATGATATCTCTGGCTGCAATGCCGGTTCTGGCGAGCAGTCCACGCTCGGTGGTTTTCGTTTTCTAGATCGGCTCGACGGTGGCGGAGAGGCCGTAGGCGCGGAGCTGGTCGCGGTGTTCGACTGCCGGTGTCTCGTTCTCCACCTCGGCGATGGAGCGCCCGTTCTTGTGAGCCTCGAGCATGATCTTGGCGGCCAGTTCCATGTTGTGGGCGAACACGGTCTGCAGGCACGTCACGACGTGCTCGACGCTGTTGACATCGTCGTTGTGCAACACGACCTGGCAGACCGGCTCCCGGCGGGTGGCCGTCTGGTGGTGCGGATGCTTGACCGGTTTTGTGTTTGTCTTATTCATTCCACCAGCATTGTCCTTGATTCCGCCGCCAAATGGCAAGCCGATTTTTATCCAATTAATGCCAAGACCAATTTTAGGATATCGACGGGGTTCCGCCAGAACCGCCGAATTGGTCTCGCAATAGCGCGGCGGCTCGATGTCACTTGCCCAGGAGCGCCAGCGTGGCTTTGTCCAGGACATCTACCTTGCGCCCGGTCTCCATTGCCTTGACGGTTGCGAAGACCATGGCGACACTGCGGATGTTGTCGCGAGCGTCTGTGTTGGGGCGCTTGCCCTTCTTGACGCACCGCATGAACTCATCGAGAATATAATTCTGTGCGCCCAGGGGTGGTGGCGTGTGGGAAACGATCTCAATCTTCTCAACCTTGTAAAGATCGGGCACTTGGTAAACCCTGATTTCGCCGTTCGCGTACGTGACGGTTCCCTTTTCGCA
>CAZZBA010000134.1:7515-10169 GCA_964652765.1 uncultured Victivallales bacterium
GCCAGTTGCAGTTCCAGTCGCAGAACGACGCCTTGGCGCACCAGCTGGCATTGTAAAGAACATGTGCGCCATTATTCATCTCGAAGAGCGCCGTGCTGGAGCATTCGCCCTTGTAGTTCGACCACGGTGGATTCCATGCGGAGCCCGAGACTTTCACGGCATCCAGTCCGGTAACGAATCGGATCAGGTCGAAATGATGGATGGACATGTCGATGATGACTGGATACGGCATATCATGCCTGAACCCGCCGCCGAAATTAACCCCCATAAAGAAATCCATCTTGATCTGTCCGATTTTGCCGAGTTTCCCTGATTTCACGATGTCCGCCATCGTCCACATCGCGGCGGCATACCGGTAATTCTGGGACACACTGTAGATGCGCTTGGTTTCAATGGCCGTTTTCAGCATCGCTTTGCACGATTCCATGCTGTCGGCCATGGGTTTCTCGCTGATGACATGCAACCCGGCCTTCATTGCCGTGATAACATCGTGCTTATGAAACGCCGGCGGGGTGGACGACACCACCGCATCCGCCTTGACGTTCTTCAGGGCGATCTCAAGGGACTTGAAGCAGATATCCTTGCTGTATCCGGTTCGCTCGCAGGCTTTCTGGAGTGACGCCTCGTTAATGTCTACCATGGCAACGACTTCTGCGTCCTTGTTCCCCTTAAGGACATTGACCCAGTTTCCACCAACGCCACCCACACCGATGTGACTCAACTTCATTGAATCCCCTCTCACTCTGCAGCGTTCTGTCAAGAATTCCGCCCCAGATATTTTGTTAATCAAGCCTCTATCAAGTAGTTGTATCGAATTGGTTGTTCTTCCCTAGGACCTAGGATCTAGGCGTTAGGCATTAGGGGTTAGGCATTAGGAAACTCACTTCCACTAGCCTATAACGACTAGCGCCTAGTCCCTAATACCTAGCCCCTAATCCCTAGCGCCTAGTCCCTAAAGCCTCGCCCTCTCCTTGCCACTCACGTCTTCATTTTTCATAAACTATTGCCACTACCGTCTTCTGTCTACCACTAAAGCAGGTGCCCCTTGTGGGATTCCTCGTTGTCGTCCCACCAGCGCGGCTTGCTGGTGGCGATATTGGCGATACGCTTGGCGGTCATCTGGTTGCCGCGGGCCTTGGCACCCTTGACGAGGATATCCGCCGGCTGGAACAACTGCTGGTGGATACGCTGCGCCTTGGCGGGCTTGTACTTCACATAAATCGTTTCCGGCACGCCGACCTGCAGCAGCAGGACCTCCGACCCCTCCGGGGCGGCCCGGTATTCCTTCTCGAGGATGAAACCGCCCAGCGAGAAGCGTTTCATGAAAGTGAAGCCGCTTTCGCGATCGGTATACACCATCGTGTATTCCTGGTCGCGGTCGGCCTTGCCCGCCAGCATCATGCCGCCGTCGACAAAGAAGCGCTCGGGGGGCGGCATGACCCAGTAGCGCCCGTCCTTGGAGAAGAAGACCAGCTTGTCGTAGGACGAGCATTCAAAGAGCGTGTCGCCGCCGACCCCGTGGCCGATGAACCCGCGCTCGGCATCATAGCCGATCTTGAGTTCGCTGGCGGTCAGCTCGCGCACCTCGATGTTCGAGAAGGTGGTGATCTCCGTGCAGCGCGGGTAGGTCTCGCCATAGGCCTTGACCAGCTCGCGCAGGTAGCGGATGACGTAGGGGATCAGGCGAGCCAGGTGTTTCTCCACCTCGGCCAGTTCCTTCATGATCCCCTCGATATCCTGGCGGCTCTTGTTGATGTCGAAAAGCGAGATACGCCGGATACGGACCGAGAGCAGCATCTCGATATCCTCGTCGTTGATCGCGCGCAGCAGCCTGGCCTTGAACGGCTCGAAGCCCTCCAGGATCGCCGCCTGGACTTCCTCGGCGGTCTTGCACTCCTCGATGCGCTTGTAGATGCGGTTCTCGATGAAGATCTGGACCAGCGTCTTCTGGTGCAGCGCGTCCAGCAGGTTCTTCTTCTGCAGTTCCAGCTCAAGGCGGATGACCTCGACGCATTGCGCCGTGTTCTCGCGCAGGATCTCGGAGACGGTCGTGTCGACCGGGCGGTTCTTCCGGATGACCACGGCCCGGGCGGCGATGCTGTGCTCGCAGCCGGTGAAGGCGTAGAGCGCCTTGATCGCCTTGTCCGGAGCGGTGCCGGGGCTGAGCAGCAGCTCGATCTCCACATGCTCGGCGGTGAAGTCGTTGATCGCCCGGATCGGCACTTTCTTCTTGCGGACGGCATCCTCGATGGAACTGATCAGCGATTCGGTGGTGGCGCCGAAGGGCACTTCGGAAATGACCAGGCGCGCCCCGTCGGCCTTCTGGAAGCGCGCGCGCAGCCTGATCTTCCCGTTGCCGTCGTCGTATTCCGACACATCCATCGCGCCGCCCTGGAAGAAGTCCGGCAGCACCTTGAACGGCTTCTTCTGCAGGATGGCGATCTGGGCCTCGAGCAGCTCGATGAAGTTATGCGGCAGCACCCGTGTGGACATGCCGACGGCTATCCCCTCGGCCCCCAGCATCAGCAGCAGCGGCAGCTTGCTCGGCAGGGTGACCGGCTCTTTCTTGCGTCCGTCGTAGTTGGGGATGAAGGTCGTGAGGTCGTCGTTGAAGATCTCCTTGCGGGCCAGCGGGGTCAGGCGGCATTCGATAT
>CAZZBA010000135.1:0-10167 GCA_964652765.1 uncultured Victivallales bacterium
GCCGGACTCGATGATGCTGTCGATATGCAGCCGGAAATCGCCGCAGGTATGCAGGATGACCGGCAGCTTGTAATCCTTGAAGAGGCTGAACAACTGCTTGTGGTAGGGCAGCACCATTTCACGATGGCAGGCGGGCGAGGCGAACGGGGCGGCGGTATAGCCGAGATCCTCGTAGATGTGCAGCCCGTCCGGCAGTCCGACTTCGCGGAACAGGAGTTCGTAGTATTCGATATTCTTGCGAGTGACCAGGCTGCAGAAGTCATGCACCCACTCCGGCTCGAGCAGCAGCGCCTCGAGCATGGTCACATCTCCCATGATCCGGCGCAATTCCTCGAACACGAACAGGCCGGAATAGGTCACAAAGGCGTCTTCGGCCATCACGTTGGCATAGCGCGTCTTCATGCTCGACAGATCGACATGGTTACGTACGTCGATCGCCTCGAAGGCGTCGCGGAATTCGTTTTTCCAGATTTCCGGGCTGGTCATCATGAAGCCGATGTGCTCGGGCGTTCCCGCCTTGGTTTTCCAGTGCTTGAGGGTTGCTCCCCAACCGTCGCGGGTCACTTTCCACGCATCGGATTCCTCGACCACGCAGGCCAGATCGGGGCGGGGGGCCGGTGCGGCGAACCACGCCATGTTGCGTATATCCAGGTTGAAACGCTTGACGAAGTCGGTTCCCGGCTCGATGCCCTGTGCCTGCCAGGCATTCGGGATGATATGGGGCCAGAAATGCTCGTCCAGCCCCACCCGTTCCGGGAGTTGCTTGGCCAGCAGGGTCTTGATAGTCTCGCGTTTTGTCATGATAGATTCCTAACTTTAATACAAATATTTAACTACGGAATACACAGAAAACCCTGAAACGATCATTATGGTAAAAGGTGAAGGCGGTAGATGACCAGCGTGCCGTTCGTGAAGGTCAGTGTGAATGTGTTGCCAGTGGCCTCGTTGAGCGAGCCTTGCCAGAGTTCCGCCAGCTTCATGCCCGCGAGCGGGTATTTGAGGCCGGTGGACGTGATGGCGGTCTCAGGGGTCAGCGAGAAGATCGAGATCTGCTGGCCGGGAACGGTGGCGAACTCGCAGGAGGCGCGCGCGACGCTGAATGTGCCGTGGTCGGTGACCATCCCGGCGCGGATGTCGAGGTTGTAGCGGGCCAGCAGCGCGATGTTTGACAGCGCGTGATCCTCGCGCTTGCCAGTGGCCCCGAGGATCGTGACCGATGGGATGCCATGCTGCCGGCACCAGTTCACCGCCTTGGTCAGGTCGTTGGTCTCCTGGTCGCGGTCCTCGATCAACATCGACCGGAACCGCTCGCGGCAGGCCGGGGTGATGGAGTCGAGATCGCCGATGACAACATCCGGCGTCAGCCCGGCCCCGGCCAGGGCGTCGGCGGCACCGTCGCAGCAGACCAGCGGGGCGGCCGTGTGCAGGATCGCCAGCGGGGCGGGATGCGTCGGGAAGGTCCCGTCGGCGAGTATGACCGGATTGTTCATGTGCGTGCCTGCTGCCATTTGACCCACCCGTAGATGCCGAGCACCAGGAAGAACGCGTACTGGATGACGTAGATGGGGACGCCTTTCACCCAGTAGATATGGATGGCGAGGATATTGATGATGATCCAGCCGACCCAGTTCTCCATGTGCTTGCGTGCCTGCAGGAACTGGGCATAGTAATTGAGTACGGTGGTCGTCGAGTCGCGCCAGAGCAGGTCCGGCTGGGAAATCCAGTCGAATCGGGCGGCGGCGGCGGAGATGCCGGTGCCCCACAGCAGCACCGAGACGGCGGCGGCGGCGACCAACAGCAGTTGGCGTCCCGGCGGGAGCCATGTCGGCAGGAAGTGGCGCTGTGCAGCCGAGGCGGCGGTGGCGGCCCCGCGCCGGTACCAGACCACCCAGCAATAGATCTGCACAGGAACGGCGCTCGCGTAGAGGATGCCGTCGGAGACCAGGTTCCACTCGAAGAACGCTAGCCAGGCCGAGATCGAGGCCCAGATAAGCCCCAGCGGCCAGCCCAGGATATTCTGGCGGGCGATCAGGATCACGCCCGCGATCGCGCTGACCGTCGCGACAATCTCCCAGGGGGTCGTCCCCAGCAGTTGCTGCCATTGAATGGATTCAAGAAAAGACATAGGCCGGATTCTTACCACTTACCGGCCAATTTACAACCGTTTTTCTCAAGATTTCTCTTTTACTTTCGGCGGTGTGCGTCTAGACTGCTCAACCAACAAAAGGAGTGGTATGAAATTGTTGTCTTTGCTGTTGCTGGCGGGGGTGGTTGCTGGCTGTTCACGGAAAACGGATGCGGACGTGCGGCCGACGGCTGAGGGCGAGGTGTCGATTCCAGAGGCGTTGGTCGGAGGTGCGCCTGTGGCGCTGGATCCCGGCGAGATCCTGATCAGCGTCAACGGCAGCGCACTGACCCGTGGTGAAGCGGTGCGCCAGGTGCAGTTGCGTCTCGGAGGCCCGCCGCCGCCGGACATGCCGGCCGAACGTGTTGAGAAGATCCAGCGACAGGTGCTCTCCAAGGTGATTGACGAGTTCGTGAAGCGCGAGCTGCTGCTGCGCGAGGCGGACCGACTGGACATCAAGGCCCCCGAGGAGGATGTCGAGAAGACCCTCTCCGGGATTCGCCAGCGCACACCGGAAGGCCGCGAACCGAAGGGTATCCTGACGGAAGGTCCTGCGGGCAAGGACTCGCTTCGCAATGAGGTGATTACGGCGATCCGCGTCGAAAAGCTGCTCGCCACGGTCCTGCCGCCAGCAGCCGAGCCGACTGAAGCCGAGATCGCGGCGTTCGTGGCCGAGAACCGTGAGAAGCTGACCATGCCCGAGCGTGTGCAGGCCCGGCACATCCTGCTGAAGGTCGAGGCCGGTGCCACTGACGAGCAGAAGGCGGCGGTGCGCGTGCAGGCCGATGCCGTTCGCCAGAAGCTGCTTGACGGGGCCGATTTCGCGGCCTTGGCGCAGGAGGTCTCCGCCTGCCCGAGCGCCTCTCGTGGCGGCGACCTGGGGGTGTTCCCGCGCGGCAAGATGGCCAAACCCTTCGAGGAGGCCGCTTTCAACCAGGCCGAGGGCGAGATCGGGCCGGTGGTCGAGACCCCGTTCGGATTCCACGTCATCCGGGTGGAGCGGCATCTTGCCGCCGGTCCGGCCGACAACGGGCAGCTCGTCTCTATCCTCAAGCAGCGGGCACGGGCGGAGGCGTTGGCCGATTATGTCCGCGGCCTGCAGCGCACGGCCGACATCAAGCACTCGGCGACCGTGCGTCCGCCCGAGCCGCCGCCCGAGCCGCCGACGAAGCCTGGGCCGGATGGCAAGTGAACCGGATCCTGCTCGCACCCGGCGAATGGCGTGAGGATGGACTGGCTGTCTTGCAGGACCGCCGGGCAGCGCATATCCGCCGGGTGCTCGGTTGCCGCCCTGGCGACACGCTGCGCGTCGGCCTGCTGGATGGCCCCCGCGGCACGGCAACGGTCGTCGCGTCCGGCGAGGACGGCGTGCACCTGAGCTGCCGGTTCGACCAGCCGCCATTGCCGCCGACCGGCATCACGCTGCTTCTGGCGTTGCCGCGTCCCAAGGTGATGCACCGCCTGTGGGCGCCGCTGGCCTCGTTCGGGGTCGCGCGTATCGTGCTGGTCAACGCTGAAAAAGTCGAGCGCAACTATTTCGATACGCACTGGCTCGATCCGGCGGCATACGAGCCGCTACTGATCGAGGGCATCGAGCAGAGCGGCGACACCTGCCTGCCCCTTGTGCGTGTCTGCCGCCGTTTCAAGCCGTTCATCGAGGACGAGTCGGATGCCTTTTTCGGCGAGGCCACCCGGCTGGTCTTCCATCCGCACGAGGCGGTCCCTCTGAAAGCCGAAGCCGTTTCGTCTGACCGTGCGGTTGTTGTCGCCATCGGGCCGGAAGGCGGCTGGAGCGACTACGAGATCGACCTGCTGCGCCGGCACGGGTTCGCCTGCGTCTCCCTCGGGGCGCGCACCCTGCGCACCGACACGGCGGTGCAGGCCATCCTGGGGGCGGTAACGCTGCTGCGCGGCACGCCGGCCGAGACCTGTATAGATGACCCCAAAAAGAACTGAAAATCATGAACAAACAACAATGCAGTAAATTGGTCATTATCGCCATGCCTCAGTTGCTCGCGGCATCCTTGCAGGCGTCGGACCTTGTGGATCTTCGGTGCGAATATCGGGACGACCCGCTTGGCATCGACGTGGTGCAGCCTCGGTTGAGCTGGGTGATCAGTGACCGGAAGACGGAAGACAGAATTCAGAAGACAGGAGTCGGGAGTCAGGAGCCGGGAAGCAGAGGAATCAGGCAGACGGCGTACCAGGTGCTGGTGGCGAGTTCCGAAGAACTGCTGAATAAGGATCAGGGTGATTTGTGGGATAGCGGGAAAGTGGAGAGCGACCAGAGCATTCAGGTGGAATATGCCGGCAAGCCCCTGGCATCGCGGAGGCAGTGTTTCTGGAAGGTGAGGGTGTGGACGGCGAGGACAGGGGACAGAAGTGAAGAGGACTGTAGCGGGTGGAGTGAGCCTGCCGGTTGGTCCATGGGATTGTTGAAGGCTGATGACCCGTCTTCGCCTAGCTACGACGGGGCTGGCTGGCAGGCCAAGTGGATTGGCTATGATGCGGCGTATCACGCCTTGTCCGAGGCGGCCGCTGATGACACGTTGCTGAGTATCCAGGGGTTGAAGTGGGTGCAGGTCAATAGCGGGAAGGAAGGCAACAAGAGCTGCCTGCGCCGGAGGATCGAACTGCCGGAAGGGGGCAAGGCGCGTCGCGCGGTATTGGTGCTCTATGCCTACAATTCCTGCGAGGCCGCCGTGAATGGGGTGGCGGTGGGCCAGGCCATGCACTGGGAGCGGACGGCCCGTCTGGATGTGACCAAGGCCCTCTGTTCAGGTGCTAATGTGGTGACTCTGGTGGCCAGTCACACGGATCCGTACAATCCTGCCGTGATCGGCAAGCTGGTGGTGCAGTTCGAGGCGGGGGCGGATCTGGTCATTCCGATCGATGAAACGTGGAAAGCATCGCAGCAGGCGGTGGATAGCTGGGACAACCCCGCTTTTGATGATTCTGCCTGGACGGCGGCCGAGGTCATGAAAGGAGCACCCTGGCGAGGCCCCGCATCGGTTTCCGATCTGGCGCGCCTGCCGGCACCGTATCTCAGGAAAGAGTTCAGCGTCGGCCAACCGGTCAAGCGGGCCATGGTCTATGTCACGGCGCTGGGCGTGTACGAGTTGCACCTCAATGGAAAGCTCGTCGGCCACGATGTGCTGGCACCCGGCTGGACGGAGTTCCGCAAGCGTGTTCATTACCAGACGTATGATGTGACGGCGGAGGTTCGCGAGGGTACCAATACCCTGGGTGCTATTCTGGGTGACGGATGGTATGCGAGCGCGTTGGCGCACCTCGGCAGGCGCAATATTTATGGCGGCCAGCCCCGGTTTCTGGCTCAGCTTGTCGTTGAGCTGGCGGATGGCACCACGCAGGTGGTTGCCAGTGACGAGAGTTGGAAGGCGGCCTTTGGCCCCATCCGCCACGCGGATCTGCTGATGGGGTGCGAGCTGGATACCCGGCTGACCCTGCCCGGTTGGGATGCGAGTGGCTTTGATGATCGCGCCTGGGCGCCTGTGACGGTGGGGGGTGCGGCGGGCATGAAGTTACAGGCGTCCCTGGTGGAGCCGTCGCGTCGGATCCAGGAGCTGAAGGTGATCTCGGTTACTGAGCCCGGGCCGGGGTGCTGGACGTTTGATCTGGGACAGAACATGGTTGGCTGGGTGCGGTTGAAGGTGCGCGGGGCGGCGGGGCAGCGGATCACGGTCCGTCATGGGGAAATGATCAATGCTGACGGCACGATCTATACCGCAAGCCTGAGAAGTTGCCAGGCAACGGACTTCTACACCCTTTCCGGCAAGGGCGAGGAGGTCCTTGAACCGTATTTCACGTTCCACGGGTTCCGGTATGTCGAGGTCCGCGGCCTTCGCGAGAAACCAGGCGCTGATGCGGTCACCGGGATTGTGGTGCATACCCCGATGCGGCGGACCGGATCGTTCGAGTGCTCGTCGCCGGCCCTGAACCAGCTCTATAGCAACATCATCTGGGGGCAGAAGGGGAATTACCTGGAAGTTCCCACGGATTGTCCGCAGCGCGACGAGCGCATGGGCTGGACCGGGGACACCCAGTTCTTTATTCCCACCGCGGCGTTCAATTTTGATGTCGCCGCTTTCTTCAGCCGGTGGCTGACCACTTGTGAGGACAACCAGTCCGATGACGGGACCTTCCCGCATGTCGTGCCGGATATCATGGGAAAGGGCGGGTCGACGGCCTGGGGGGATGCCGCGCTGATCTGCACCTATAACATATACCGGTCGTATGGGGACACGCGCCTTGTGGCGGAGCGCTTTGCCGCGCTTGAGCGCTACATGCAGTGGTTGGCCACGAAGACCACGGATGGCATTTCAAAGGTCGGCGGTTTCGGCGACTGGCTCAATGCCGGCGGTGGTGCCAAGAGCGAGGCGATTGACACCGCGTATCATGCCTATCTGGCGCAGATCATGGCCGAAATGGCGGTGGCCATCGGACGCAACGATAAGGCCACGAGTTATGCCAGGCTACATGAGGATGTGAAGGCGGCCTTTGTACGTGAGTTCCTGCAGGAGGACGGCTCTCTCAAGGAGTGCAGCCAGACCGGGTATGCGCTGGCGTTCAGCATGAACCTGCTGCCCGCTGACCGGCGCGCGAAGGCGGCGGCGAAGTTCGTGGATGAAATCCAGCGGTTTGGCTGGCATTTGGCGACCGGTTTTATCGGCACGCCGCGACTGTTGCCCGCGTTGAATGCCGCCGGGCGGGATGATGTGGCCTACCGGTTGCTGCTGACCGACACCTATCCGTCATGGCTGTTTCCCGTCAAGAACGGGGCGACCACCATGTGGGAACGGTGGAACGGCTGGACGCCGGAGGGGTTTGGCGATATCGGCATGAATTCCTACAACCACTACGCCTTTGGCGCAGTGGGTGAATATCTGTATGGCGGGGTGGGCGGCATCCAGGCGGCGAGTCCGGGTTACAAAACCATGGTGATCAAGCCGGTGATAGGAGAAGGACTGACCTGGGCGAAGACGTCGTTCGAGTCCATGTACGGTCGGATTGTCAGCAACTGGAAACGCGATGATGAGAAACTGACCATGGATGTGACCATTCCGGCCAACACCACCGCCACCGTGTATGTCACTGCAAAGGATGCGGCTGCTGTGACAGAAGGCGGGAAGTCCGTCGACAAGGTTGAAGGCGTGAAGTTCCTGCGCATGGAAAATGGATCAGCGGTATATACCGTTGGTTCTGGAAGCTATCATTTCCAATCCACGCTCCCGGAACCAAAATGAGCAACAAAGGAAAATGAACATATTTAAGGAAATACGATTGGCTGTTGTCACGTGTCTGCTTTGCGGCGGTGCATGGGCTGCGGATGAGATGGAGGAGAGCTTCATGAACCCGCCGGATTCCGCGCGGCCCGGGGTGTACTGGTACTTCCAGGACGGCAACCTGAACGGCAAGGAAATGACCGCCGATCTGGAATCCATGAAGGCGGCTGGACTCGGCAATCTGGTGTTTCTGGAAGTTGATATTGGTGTGCCCGGGGGGCCGGTCAAGTGGATGACCGAGCCGTGGCAGAACTTGTTTGTCCAGAGCATCCGCGATGCGGAGCGGCTGGGGATCGATGTCACGCTCGGCATCGGGCCGGGCTGGTGCGGCAGCGGTGGGCCCTGGATCAAGCCGGAGCAATCCATGCAGCATCTGGTGTTCAGTTCGGTGGACCTGCAGGGGCCGCAGACCTATTCGCAGAAATTGCCGGTGCCTGAGCAGCGTAAGGAACCGTTCCTCGATATGCGAAATACCTTCTATGAGGATTTCGCGGTATTTGCCTTTCCCGGATCCTCTCCGGTCATTGCCGACATCAACGAGAAAGCGCTTTATAAACGAGAGCCCTACAGCAGTTGGAAACAGGTGAAGCCTTATTTGCCTGCTGCGGCCAGCTACGTTGAATCAGGCGCGGGGAGTGTCATCGCACCCAACCAGATCCTGGATCTCACAAAGCAGATGAAACCAGACGGCACGCTCGACTGGAATGTGCCCGCCGGGAATTGGACAGTGGTGCGCATGGGGCGCCGCAGTAACGGTGCGGGCACTCGCCCGGCGCCTCAAGCGGCGCTGGGATTGGAATGCGACAAGTTCGATGTAAAGGCCCTTGAGTTTCATCTGGACCAATATATCGGAAAATTGTTGGAGAAGATCGGCCCGCGCACCAAGGCGCACGGCCTGACCACCCTGCACATGGACAGTTGGGAATCGGGCGCTCAGAACTGGACGCCGTCGTTCCTTGATGAATTCAAAAAGCGGCGTGGCTATGACGCCCGGCCATTCCTTCTTACCTATACTGGGCGCGCGGTTGAAAGCCTTGAGAAGTCCGAACGGTTCCTATGGGATATGCGCCTGACCGCCCAGGAACTAGTGCTGGAGTATCATGCCATGGCCGTGAAGAAGTATGGACAGAAACGCGGGCTCTCGCTTTCGATAGAACCCTACGATATGAACCCTGCCGGCGATCTCGACCTTGGCGCGGTGGCGGATGTGCCGATGGCGGAGTTCTGGAGTAACAGTCTCGACTCGTCCTACAGTTGTTTTGAGGCGGCGTCGATTGCGCACCTGATGGGGCGGCCCATTGTTTCCGCTGAAGCATTCACCGCCCACGGAGGACTGGATGCGTATCCTTGGTCGTTGAAGACCCAGGGCGACTGGGCCTTCTGCGCAGGCATCAACCGTTTTGTGTTCCATACCTGGGCCCACCAAGCGCTGGGCGATGCCTACAAGCCAGGAATTGCCTTCGGTCCCTATGGGGTGCACTGGCACCGGAACCAGACCTGGTGGCCCATGGTTGGGGCTTATCATCTCTACCTCTCACGCTGTTCGCAATTACTGCGGCAGGGGGTCACTGTTTCAGATGTGCTCTATCTAACTCCCGAAGGAACGCCCCATATCTTCCTGCCTCCGCCAAGTGCACTGGAGGGCAGCGGCGTGATGGCGGACAAGAAGGGGTATGGCTTCGATGGCTGTTCGCCGAAGATCCTCATGGCCAGAGCCGAGGTAAAAGACGGGATGATCGCCTTCCCGGGCGGCACATCCTACCGCCTGCTGGTCCTGCCGCAGGTGGAAACGATGACCCCGGCGCTACTCGCAAAAATACGCGACCTGGTGAAAGCCGGGGCCACTGTGGTCGGCACGCCACCGCTCAAATCACCCAGTCTTTCGGGCTACCCAGCCTGCGACGGTGAAGTCCAAGCCATGGGCAGGGATCTCTGGGGGAGCCTCGACGCGCCGCAGGCGGTGACGAAGCGCAGTTATGGGAAAGGGTCTATCCACTGGGGTGGGGCACTGTCGCCAAAGAACCCGCCCCTCTATCCCTCCTATGAGCTGACGGCCGCGATCTTGACGTCGATGGGTGTGGTGGAAGATTTCACCGCAACCGGTCCCGTGCGCTACGGCCACCGCCGCACGGCGGATCGGGACATTTATTTCGTGTCTAACAAGACCGGGAATCCGATCAAAGCCGCCTGCCGCTTCCGTGTTACCACAGGCAATCCCGAGCTTTGGAATCCCGTGACCGGCGAGCGAAGGGCGTTGCCGCAGTTCGAGCGCAAGGAAGGCACGACCACCATCCCCATGGAGTTTGATGCATTCCAGAGTTTCTTTGTCGTGTTCGGCGGCAAGGGCCATGCGCCTGCGTTGGCCAATGGAAAGAACTTCCCCGAGGTGCTGCCTGTGCAGGAAATATCAGGCTCTTGGGAAGTGGCTTTCGATCCGAAATGGGGCGGACCGGAGAAAGCTACCTTCGATAACTTGCAGGACTGGACGAAGCGCCCGGAGAACGGGATAAAATACTACTCCGGCATCGCGACCTACCGGAAAAACTTTCAGGTCTCCGAACTGCCGAAGGGGACGGCCTGCCTCAATCTCGGCACCCTGCATGACATGGCGCGGGTGAACCTGAACGGCAAAGACCTTGGAGTCGTTTGGTGCGCGCCGTGGCAGGTCGAGGTCACCGGCACCCTCAAGGCCGGCGACAACCGACTCGAAATCGAGGTCGTCAACCGCTGGGCGAACCG
>CAZZBA010000136.1:0-5937 GCA_964652765.1 uncultured Victivallales bacterium
GGGGCGGCAGCGGGGGGCACAAGGGGCTGGCGTCCGTCATCCAGCATACGGGTTCGGATGGGTTTGTACGGGTGCGGCTCGGTGTCGGCCGCGGGGATGGGGAGCGCGAGGACGTGATCGCGCATGTGCTGCGTCCGCTGACAGGGGCGCAGCGGGAGACGGCGGCGGCCATGGTGGCCGAGGCGGCTGACGCGGTGGAGATGATCTTGAGGCAGGGTGTCGACCGGGCGATGAACCGCTATAACACGGTCGCCGGCGCGGATGAGAAGACAGAGAGCAAGAAACAGGAGTGCGGACATTGAATACATATGAAGGTTTGTTTATTTTCCCCGAGCTGTTGAACGACGAGGAGCTGGAGGCGGCGCGTTCGCACGTGCTGGCCGAGATCGAGCGCCAGGGCGGCAAGGTGCTGGGCCAGCGCAAGCTGGGTCGGCGCGAGTTCGCCCGTGCGCTGGGCAAGCAGCGTTCAGGGGTTTTCGTGCGTGTGGTCTTCGAGCTCGACGGTGGCAAGGTGGCCCCGCTGCGCGCCCGTTACCGGCTCAGTGACGATGTGACCCGCGTGCAGATCACCTGCGGCGACGAGCAGAGCATGGAATGGGTGCGTGAGCGCCCCGCCGAGGAAGCGGCTGCCTAGGACGGGAGGTCTGGCTGATGGCGAATTTCAACAAAGTCCTACTGATGGGCAATCTGACGCGTGACCCCGAGGTGCGTTTCACGCCTTCGGGGATGGCCGTGGCGGACTTGGGGCTGGCGGTGAACCGGCGCTATCGCGGAGCGGACGGGCAGGATCACGAGGAAACCTGCTTTGTCAAGGTGACGGTATGGGGAAAACAGGCCGAGACCTGTGGCCAGTATCTCAAGCGCGGTCGCCCGGTCTTTATCGAGGGGCGGCTCAAGTTCGACGAGTGGGAGAAGGAAGGCCAGAAGTTCAACCGGCTCAGCGTGGTTGCCGAGCGGGTTCAGTTTCTGGGTGAAGGCGGCGGCCGCGGCGGCCAGCAGCCGGGGCAGGATCATGAGGCAGGCGGCGCGGCGGCGGTGGCCCGTCCGGCAGCAACGCCAGCCCGGGAGCTGCACGACGAGGCGCCGCAGAATGATCACGACATGAATGATGGAGGGCCCGAGCCGCTGGAGGCGGATACGGATAATCTGCCGTTCTGACGGTGAATGGGCTACGAGAAAGAGGAAAAAGAATATGGCACGGATGATGAACAGCAGTGAAGGCCGGGATAGCCGGGATAGCCGGGACGATCGGCGTCGGTCACCACGGGACCGGGGGAACGACATGGCGGGGGCAGTCAAGCAGCGCCGCAGCCTGGATGGTGTGAAGGCGATCGACTGCCGGGACTACGACCAGTTGAACCGGTTTGTGACGGAATACGGGAAAATACTGCCTGCACGGCTGACGGGCGCGAACCCGAAACAGCAGCGGCAGATCAAGCGTTCGGTGCGCCGCGCGCGTAATATCGGGCTGATGGCCTAGGCGCAAGCAGATAAGGATCACGATCATGGCAATAGAAGTCATTCTGATGGATACGGTGAAGGACCTTGGCGCGGAAGGCAAGGTCGTGAAGGTCAAGGACGGCTACGCACGCAACTTCCTTTTCCCGAAGAAGCTGGCCGCTCCGGTCACGGAGGGGACGCGGCGGCAACTTGTGAAGCTGCAGCGCGATCGCGCGGCGGCGGCAGTGGCGGCGGCGGCGGCAGCCAAGGCGGCGGCGGCGAAGCTGGCTGGCGTGTCGGTGACCCTGGCGGTCAAGACCAGCGATGGTGTGCATCTCTACGGCTCGGTCAGCGCGGCGGATATCGCGGCGGCGCTCAAGGCGCAGGGCTTCGAGATCGGGCGCGAGGCGGTCGAGGTGCCGGAGCCGATCAAGGAGCTGGGGGTATTTGATGTGAAAATCCGGCTGGATGCCGGTGCGGAAGCGGCGATCAAGGTATGGGTCGTCGAGGAGTAGGTTTGTATGGTCCGCAACTCGGGGGCAGAAAAGCCCGTCGCCAGGGCGGACCGTCTACCGCCCTATAGCGAGGAGGCGGAGCGGGGTGTCCTGGGGGCTATCCTGCTGGAATCCTCACGGGTGATGGACCTGGCGATCGAGAGCCAGATCACTCCCGAGACCTTTTTCGTGCCCGGCCACCGCCTGATCTACAGCGCCATGCTCCAGATGATCAAGGTCGGCCAGGCGATCGACCTCTTGACGCTGGGCGCGTACCTGCGCGGGCGCCAGGAACTGGAGCAGGTCGGCGGCGAGCTTTACCTCGAGCGGATGGTCGATTCCACGCCCACCGTGGCGCACGCCGAGTACTACATCGATATCGTGCGCCAGAAGTTCCTGCTGCGCGCCATCATCAACTGCTCGCGCGATGCCGAGGCGGCCTGCTACGATCCGGAGCAGAGCGCCTACCGGCTGCTCAGCGAGTTGGAGCAGGGGTTTCTCAGCATCACCGAGAACCAGCACGGCAGCGTGGCCATCTGGAGCGATGCGGTCAGCGAGGTGATGGAGCACGTCGAGCGCGTCTTCCAGACCAAACGCGGCATCGGCACGGCGATCTCGACTGGGTTCCTGAACATGGACAAGGTCCTGATCGGCCTGCGCCCGGCGGAAATGATCGTGCTGGCGGCGCGGCCCTCCATGGGCAAGACCTCGCTGGCGATGAACATCGCCGAGCATGTGGCGCTCGGGACCAACGACCCGGATGGCAAGGGCCGGGCGGTCGGTATCTTCAGCCTCGAGATGAGCTATTCCTCGCTCGTGCAGCGCATGCTCTGCTGCCGCGCCGAGATCCCCGGCTTCCGCCTGGCGCAGGGGTTCGTCTCCGACGATTTCCACCGCCGCCTCGTGCAGGCCGCCTCGGTGCTGCAGAAGGCGAAGATCTACATGGATGACACGGGCGGGCTCGACGTGATGGAACTGCGCGCCCGCGCCCGCCGGATGAAGAAGAAGTACGGCGTGGAACTGATCGTCATCGACTACCTGCAGCTTCTCAATTGCCGCGAGTACGCCCGACAGGGACGGCAGTTGGAGACGGCGGCGATCTCGTCGAACCTCAAGGCGATGGCCAAGGAACTGAATGTGCCGGTGCTGGTCCTGAGCCAGTTGAGCCGCGCCCCGGAACAGCGCTCCGGCGGCGACGGGCGCCCGAAGCTCTCGGACCTGCGCGACTCGGGCTCGATCGAGCAGGATGCCGACGTGGTGCTGATGCTGCGCCGTCCGTGCAAGTACCCGGGATCGGAGCGCAGCGACGACGAGACGCTGGCGCTCGTGGACGTGGCCAAGCAGCGTAACGGGCCGACGGGCGAGATCGAACTGAATTTCGAGGACAGTTACACGCGTTTCCGGGACCGGGAACACGGGGTTGACGGTTACGCGCGTGGTCCGCAGACCGAAATCGATGAGGTGCCGGAATGAATGAAGTAAGCAAGTTTGTCGGCCAGAGGGCTGTCTGTGGATGCAAGACTGAAGACGGAAGACTGAAGACCGAAGACAGAACATCCAACGCCCAACGCCCAACATCCAACGCCCAACGCCCAACATCCAACGTCCAACATCCAACATCCAACGTCCATCGCCATACCCATGCCTCCAGTCGGCTGGGGGGCTTCCTGCTGGCGGTGCTGCTGCTGGCCGGCGGCACGGCGTCGGCGGCGCGCATCAAGGAGATCGCGGTCGAGCAGCAAGGCATGGGCCGCAGCGACAAGGCCTATGTGCTTGCGCATGTGCGCGCCACGGTGGACAGCGAGTTCAGCGGGGCGCTGGCGGCGCAGGATGTCAAGCGGCTGCTCGAGACCGGTCAGTTCACGGAGGCCGATGTGCGCGTGGAGGAACTGGGCGGTGGCGAGTTGCGGTTGATCTACACCGTGAGGCCGAAGCTGAGGCTGCTCGAGCGTCCGCGGATCGAGGGCGTCGAGGCCTTCCGCCAGTCGAAGGTGCGCAAGTGGCTGGCACTCGAGGATGGCGACCTGGTGGACGACCAGGGCGCTGGCGTGGCGGTGCGGGCAGTGATCCAGGAGTACCGCAAGAAGCAGTATACCGAGGCCACCGGATCCTGGGCCTTCGAGACCGTCGACGAGTCGCGCGGGCTGGTGCGGCTGACCTTCACGTTCGACGAGGGGACGCGTTCCTATGTCGATGACATCCGCGTGGAAGGCGGCGGTGAGGAGGTTCGCCGTGCGGATATGCGCGAGGCGCTCAAGCGTCCGTCCCCGCTGAACCCCTGGCGCTGGTTCTTCAAAAAGAAGTATGACCGTTTCGAGTTGAACGAGGTCGAGGCGAATGTCCGGCGCTTGTATATGAACCAGGGGTTCATGGATGTCGATGTCTCGGTGACGGTCGACGAGGATGCCGACGAGCCCGGCGAGACGGCGGTCGTGAACGTCAGCGAGGGCAAACGCTACCGCTTCGGCGGCGTGCAGCTGGAAGGCGTCACGCTCTTTCCCGAGGCCCAGTTGCGGGCCCAGCAGGTGGTGCACGAGGGCGAGATAGCCTCGCTCGATGCCATCGAGACCACCGCCAGCCAGCTGGAATTGTTCTATGGCGACCGCGGCTATCTCAATGCCGGCGCGCGCCCGGTGCTGCTGCCGGATCGCGAGCGCCAGGTCGTGGATGTGACCTTCCGGGTGAGCGAGGGCGAACTGGTCAAGATCCGCAACATCGTCATCCGCGGCAACACGCGTACGCGCGACAAGGTCATCCGGCGTGAGCTGCTGGTCTATCCGGGCGAGATCTACAACCAGAGCCGGGTGCAGCGCAGCGAGCGGCGCCTGAGCAACCTGGGCTTCTTCGAAACGGTACGCGTGCTGCCGGAGCCGACGGCCGACGAGGCGGAGCGGGACCTGGTGTTCGATGTCGCCGAGAAACGCACAGGCCAGTTCATGATCGGGGCGGGCTTCTCGAGCGTGGACAACCTGATCGGGTTCATGGAGCTCTCCCAGGGCAACTTCGACCTTCTCGGCTGGCCGTATTTCACCGGCGGGGGCCAGAAGCTGCGGCTGCGGGCGCAGGTTGGCTCGACGCAGACGGACTATGAATTGTCGTTTACCGAGCCGTGGTTCATGAACCGGCGCCTCTCGCTCGGTTTCGATGTCTACCGCCGTGAGCGGGACTACGACGACTACGAGCTGGAAACCACCGGCGTGGCGATCCGCCTGGGCAAGTCCCTGCCGTTCGCCAGCCGGATCAACCTTCAATACGAGCTGGAATCCACCAGGATCACGGATGTCACGGACACCAACACGTACTACTTCCTCGATTCCTACGACTTCGAGACCGGCACGGGCGAACCGTACACGTTCACCAGCGAGGAGGACGGCGTCAAGAGCGCGGTGACGGTGAGCCTGACGCAGGACACGCGCAATAATCCATTCGTGCCGACCCGTGGCAGCAAGCTCGCGCTGCACTACACGGTAGCAGGCGGTCCCTTTGGGTGTGACTACGACTTCTACAACACCGGCTTGCAGACCACGACGTACATCCCGCTCTGGTTCGGGCATGTGCTGAACCTGCGGACACTCTTCGAGTTCATCGAGCCCTTCGGCGACACCGACGAGGTGCCGCTGGCCGAGCGCCTGTTCCTGGGAGGCGGGCGGACGCTGCGCGGGTTCCGCTACCGCGACGTCGGCCCCAAGGTCATCCGCCCCGTCGAGGGCTCGGATAGCTATTATGACCGCCCCTACGGCGGAAGCAGCATGTTCATGGCCAACGCGGAGTACACGATCCCGATCATCAAGGGCGTACGGGTAGGTCTTTTCTACGATATCGGAAATGCCTGGAGGGAGCGCTACAACGTCGACCTGGACGACCTGGCCAGCTCGACGGGACTGGGGTTGCGCCTGGACGTGCCGGGTTTCCCGATCCGTATCGATCGTGCATGGGCGCTTGAAATGGATGATGATTTCACCGATGATGACGAGTGGGTGATCTGGATTGGCTACGATTACTA
>CAZZBA010000136.1:6037-10128 GCA_964652765.1 uncultured Victivallales bacterium
GGCAGTACTGGTGTTGATGGTGGCAACGACGGCAACCATGGCGGCGGGGGCGATTGGCGTTGTGGATATGGAGAAACTGGTCAAGCTGCATCCGCGCTCTGTCGCCGACCGCGAGGTCCTGGAAACCTATGTCGAGGATTTCGAGGTCGAGCGCGAGGGGCGCGTCAAGGCGCTCAAGGTGCTTTCGGAAGCGTTCGAGACCCTGCGCGCCAGCGCGGAGGATGTAAGCCTTTCGGAAAAGGCGGCGCAGGAGAAGCGCCAGTTGGCCCAGGTCAAGTTCGATGAGATGCGCCAAGCCGAGCGCGAACTGCGCGAGATCGCCGCCCAGCGTCAGAAGGAATTGACCAGCCAGGAATTGCGCTTGCGCACCCGCGTGATCGCGGAGATCAAGCAGGTGGTCGAGAAGGTGGCGGCGGAGAAGTCCCTGGATCTCGTGCTCGACGCCGGCAGCGTCGGCTCGTCGGGCTATTCGGCGGTGGTCTATGCGGACAAGGCGATGGATATTACCGACACAGTGACCGCCGAGGTGCTCAAGCAGCAGCCGGCCAAAGAATAGAACAGCGGGAGCGTGATGATGAAGCTGGCTGAGATTGCAGGCAGGCTCGGTGCAAGGCTGGTGGGTGACGGCAACCTGGAGATTACCGGTCTGGCCAGCCTGGCCGAGGCGGCGGCCGGGGATATCTCGTTCCTGGCGAACCCGCGCTACACACCCGCCGTGGCGGAAACCCGCGCGTCGGCGGTCCTGCTCGCCGACGCCTGGACGGGCGAATGCCCCTGTGCGGTCCTGTATGTGGCGAACCCGGACCGGGCGTTCGCCGAGGTGGCGCTGATGCTTTCGCCGCCGCCGGTGTCCTTCGCCCCCGGGGTGCATCCGACAGCCGTGATCGCGGCGGATGTGCGTCTCGGTGCGAATGTCACAGTGGGGCCGCATGTCGTGATCCAGCCGGGCGCGGTGATCGGCGACCGGACGGTGCTCGTGGCGGGCTGCTATGTCGGCCATCAGGCGGTCATCGGCAGCGACTGCCGCCTGTACGCGCATGTCTCCGTCCGCGAGCGCTGTGTGCTGGGCGCACGGGTGATCATCCATGACGGGGCCGTGATCGGCAGCGACGGCTTCGGCTACACCCCGGACAAGCACGGCGTGTGGCAGAAGGTCATGCAGCTCGGGATCGTCGAGATAGGCGACGATGTCGAGATCGGCGCGAACGTGACGATCGACCGGGCGCGCTTCGGCAAGACCCGCATCGGCAACGGCGTGAAGATCGATAATCTGGTGCAGGTGGCGCACAACGTGCAGATCGGCGAGCATTCGGTCATGGCCTCGCAGGTCGGCATATCCGGCAGCACCCGCATCGGGCGGCATGTCCAGCTTGGCGGCCAGGCCGGCCTGGCAGGGCACCTGCATGTCGGCGACGGCGCGGTGGTCGGGGCGCAGGCCGGAGTCACGAAGGACGTGCCGGGAAATTGTTTCGTGTCAGGGTATCCGGCGATGGATCATCGCAAGGCCACGCGCCTGCATGCCCATCTGATGCGGCTGCCGGAACTCAAGGAGCGAGTGCGGGAACTGGAGGCGCAGGTGGCCGCGTTGCGCAGTGAGGTGGGTGCATGAAAATACTGGTGACGGGTGGTGCCGGCTACATCGGCAGCGTGACGACGGAACTGCTGCTGGATGCCGGTCATAAGGTCAGTGTGTTCGACAACCTGGGGCGCGGCCACCGCGAGGCGATCGACCCGCGTGCCGTGTTCATCGAGGGCGACCTGGGCGACAGTGCCGCGATCACGGCGGCGGTCAGGAAGACCGCCCCGGAGGCCGTGATGCATTTCGCGGCGTATGCGCTGGTGGGCGAGTCCATGGAGGATCCCTCCATGTACTTCCGCAACAATGTCATCGGCGGTATCCACCTGGCCGAGGCGATGGTGGCGGCGGGGGTGCGCAAGATCGTGTTCTCCTCGACCTGCGCGACCTACGGGCAGCCGGACCGGGTGCCGATCACGGAGGAGACCGTGCAGCGGCCGCAGAACCCCTACGGCGAATCCAAGCTGATGTTCGAGAAAATCCTCGGCTGGCACCAGCAGATCAATGGTCTGCAGCCGGTGTTCCTGCGTTATTTCAACGCCTGCGGGGCGACGGAGAAGTTCGGCGAGGATCACGATCCCGAGACGCATCTTATCCCGCTGGTGCTGCGCGTCGCGCTGGGGCAGCGCGAGTCGGTGAAGATCTTTGGCGATGACTACGATACGCCGGACGGCACCTGCCTGCGCGACTATATCCACATCAGCGACCTGGCGCAGGCGCACATGCTGGCGCTCGGGAAGGATGTCAGCGGTCCGTTCAATCTCGGTACCGGTACCGGTAATTCGGTGTTGGAGGTGATCGAGGCCTGCCGGGCCGTCACGGGCCACGCCATTCCGGCGCAGCGCGTCGCGCGGCGTCCGGGGGATCCGGCTCGGCTGGTCGCCTCGGCGGAGAAGGCGCGCCGCGTACTCGGCTGGAATCCAGAGCGTGCCGACTTGCGCACGATCGTCGAGAGTGCCTGGGCCTGGCACCGCCGCCATCCGCACGGCTACCGCTCCTAGCCCTGTCGGTACGTGTTTCAGCAAGGACCTCCATAGCGAATAGAGTGGGCACGAATAGGACAGAGCGAGAAGGCTGGGCTTGCCGTTAGCAGCACCAGTCTTCGATTGCCAAGCTGGTTACCCGCCGGAATTCGTTGGTGTTGTGGGTTATCAGGGTTAGGTGTCGGGCTCGCGCCGTCGCGGCAATGAGTAAATCATTCGGGCCAATCGGCGTTCCTTTCGCTTCGAGGTCATGGCGGATATCGGCATAGTGCTTTGCGCCTGCCTGGTCGAACGGAATGGTTTCAAGTGGTGCCAAGAACGTCTCGACGGTGGCACGGGTGCGGTCCGGCGCCTTGCTTTTCAGGACGCCCAGCAGCAATTCGGCACGGACGATAGCCGGAATGCCAAAGTCAGCCGGTTCGCTCTGTCCGAACATTTTGGCGATATTCGGATAGGTTCCCTTCATGGCATGAATGCAGGTGTCGGTATCCAAACAGTATCGCATCACAACTCCTGCCGTTTGGCGTCGGAAGCAAGCGGTAGCTGCGGCGGACGCTCAAGATCGGGCGTGCGCAATGCCCCGAATGCAGTGAAAAAATCGTTCGGCCATGTATCACGGACAGCCTCGCATAGACGGCGACGCGCCCAGTTCGAGACCGAGACATGCTCCCGCTTCGCCGAGCGTTTGATCGCACGCACGGAGGCCTCATCCAAGTATATGGTCATTTGGCTCATGGGACGCCCCTCTCCTCAGTTAAGAATAGTCTAGACGAATGATCACTTCCATGCAAGTATAAGTGAAAGTATAATTTATCACCTGTTGCGTCCTCGCGAGCCGCCCCCGGCGTCTTTAGCCGTCCTGCAGTTCTCGTTATGGCCTCAAACGGCGCGGGGAGCAGGCGGAAGCCTGAATTACAAACACCGAAATGCTCGGAATAATGGCGTTCGTAGTTCAGCCTTCAGGCTGCCCGAGGACATAATGAGAAATGCTGGTTTGATGCGTGAAAATATTGACCTGGATAGGGCGCAAGCATTAAGATCGGTCGCAATGTAGAAACTTTTCGTTCACGAGACGCCGTTTGTCGGCCTGTGAATGCTGTGGAAATTCGAGGTATGCGTGATGGCGGGTGACGTGGTCAAGTCGGTGATGGCGTTGCTGCTGGCGCGGGGCTGGCGGCTGGCGACAGCGGAGTCCTGCACGGGCGGGCTGATCGCGCACTGGCTGACCGCCGTACCCGGCAGCTCGACAATCTATGCGGGCGGCGTGGTCGCCTATGCCAACGAGGCCAAGACCGCGCTGCTGGGTGTGCCCCCCGCGTTGATCGCGCGGCACGGTGCCGTGAGCGGCCCTGTGGCCGAGGCTATGGCCAGGGGGGCACTGGAACGGCTCGGGGCGGATGTGGCGGTCTCGACCACGGGCATTGCCGGGCCGTCGGGCGGGACGGCGGAAAAGCCGGTCGGCCTGGTCTACATCGGCCTGGCCCTGCGGCAAGGCGTTTGCCGGTCGCGGGAATGGCATTTCGATGGCAATC
>CAZZBA010000137.1:0-10035 GCA_964652765.1 uncultured Victivallales bacterium
TACCGAGTGACCTTTTCATACAACAGTGTTGCATTAGCCGGTCGCGCGCGGGAATGCTTTCAGTTAATGCCACTTATGAATTAAAGACCTTTTCAAAAAGACTGATCTTTTCCCGCTTTGCTGTAGATAATGCCGATCATGCCGCTGCCTGCCGTAGCTGTATAACATTGCTTGTCTTCTTCGGTTTGATCTTGAAATATGCCGCCCCTGCTTTTTCGCTGATGACCTTACCCGCAGTATCAAACAGCCCTTTGTAGGTGTTGTTCAAAAGCTTGGTTGACTCGTGCCCCATCTGTGTGGCCGTCTTGTCTGCGCTCCCGCCCATCGCCAGATGATAGGAGGCAAAACAATGTCGCCCTGCATTCGGCGGAATGACTACACCGATCTTGTCGGCAATCTTTTTCCGGCGGTTCTGTGCCGCCCTGGGTGATGACTGCCAGACCGATTCACCGCCTGCATACGGCGCCAGCCATGCAACCAGATTATCCGGTATCTCGACAACGCGCCTGTGTCCCTGAATTTTCGCCACGGCACCGGCAATGGTGATCGTCTTTCCTGCCAGTGAGACCGCTTTCCATTCCAGACGATCAAGCTCGGCGGGTCGCAGTCCGCAGAAATAACTGATAGCCTCACGCGGTAGCAACTCGGCATCCTCGGCTAGAACGGCGTCCAGATACTTCTGAATATCCTTTACCGCCATGATTACGGGTTCCTCGTCTATGATCTCGGGTGTCTCTATGGCATCCGCCGGATTCGCCGCGCAATCCTTCCGCCTGATTCCGTAGTTGAATAGAGCCCTCACGCTGCCAACATAGTGTTTGCGGTTCCGGCCCTGCCATTCACCGGCGTCAAGCCATGACTCTATAGCCTCAGTCGTAACGGCGCTGACAGGGTGGCTACCGAATGCGCAGCAGAAGCAGCGGCATTCCGGCGGGTGTGTTTGGTCAGTCATGCGGGTCAACCGCTTTGTGTGGTTCAATGCGGTGGACTCCCGCCGCTCTACAACCTTCTTTCCACGACGGCCTGTCTTGGCTGTCAGGAATGCGTCTACAAGCTCGTTTACGGTCTTGGTATCGCCAGCAGGGTGATGCAATAGCCAGAAGTCGAACAGAGCCGACAAGGGCACGTCCGGTGCCTTCTTGCGGCCCTCTGCCAGTTCTAGCCGGTCACGGTCGTTAATGCCGAATGCCGCCCGCCCTTTGTTGACGTGCTCGATCTTCCATTGATCTATGGCAATCTTCGCAGCGTCTAGGGTATCGTAGACCTTGCGTTTACGAACACCGCCTGCATGGAAGTCAGCTTGAAATGTCCCGTTGTCCCTGTGCCGGATGGTCTGGCCTTCGTACTCTGTGACTGCCTGTTTTCTGTGCTTGGACATTCGCGTCTCCTTGTGATAGTGTTTGTCCCGAATCAATAGCGGCGTATAGCGGAAACAATACCTAAACTGTCAACGGATTGTCAACGGTATAATAATAACACGGTAAACATTGGCGATGAGGGCGGTTTGCTAAACCGCCGTAGTGCCTAAAGCGCTACCGGGGGTTCGAATCCCCCCCTCTCCGCCATCTTCATGGGTGCAGTGCATTTCGGAAGAGCAGCCAGAACGGCCGTCCATGTCCACAAAACGGACGGACAACGGAATGGCAAATCAATTAAACTGAATGCCACCACCAAAGCCAGTCCGGCGCATGTCAGGGTGAAAAGGGCACCGCGACGCAGGTCCGCCCGGAAGAGCCCGGCCACCAGCACGCCCCAGGCAAACGTCATCAGCCCGCCGCCCAATAGGCCGAATTCGACCAGGAACTGGAGCGGATCGCAATGGACGTTGGCGGCACCGGCATGGCTGCCGATCAATTCGCCCCACCGTTCCCGCGGCAGCTGGAAGGCCGCCCGGTGACGGAATCCCCACCCGCCAGTTCCGTACCAGGGGGTTTCCTGGAATACGTGCCTTGCGATCTGCCACAAGCGCGGCCGGTTGGACAAATCCAGGTTGACCTGTTCCATTCCCGGCACGGCCTGGTGGATCGGCTTCCGCTGGAACGTGAATCTTCGCTGGATAGCATCACCGCCCGCACCGGCAATGGCGAGGGCGAGCAGAACCGCGATACCGGCCGTGACGGCGGCCAGTTGCAACCGGGCTGCCGGACGCCAGCGGTGCCACCCATATGCCAAGCCGTAAACGACAATGAACAGGGTCAAGCCCCACGACAGGATGATACCCGTCCGGCTCAAAGAAAAGTTGGCTCCGGCAAGACAAAGCACCAGGGCGGTCGCCAGACCGGCGATCTCAGCGCTGCCTGCTGTCCGATCCGGGCGGAACAGTTGGCGAAAAAGCAGGCCGGCAGCGACGCCCGCCATGAGCAGAAAAAAGGCGGCGGCATGGTTCGTGTACGTGAATGAGGCGAAGAAATCGGCCTTCATCGGCCGCATCCAGAGCGCCTTTTCCGCGCCTGCCAGTCTTTGGATTGTCCCTACCAGCGCCAGTACCGCCGCGTTGCCGGTCAAGACGCGCAGGATGAATCCCAGTGCGCGGCGGGTCAGAACGGGTGACCGAATGCACAGTGCCGCGGCCCATGCAGGGCCAAACCAGTAAAGCATCTGCACGGCCTCGCGCCGCGTGATGGCCGATGGCCAGAGTGGATATGGGGGGGGCGCATGGAACCAGCGCGCCGATTCCGCATCGAAGATGAGCGGCCGTCCGGCGTTCCAGGTCTGGCAACCCAGATAGAGGAGAAAAGCAAGGCCACCCCAGAAAAACGGATCGCGAGCCCACTCATATAGAGACATCCCCGCGAAAGCCAGGATAACGAGAACCAGCGCACTGCCCGCAAAGAACGGGCCGTCCGCATATCGCAGACCGGCCCAGCGCCAAGTTGCAGCAACCAGAAAAAGGGAAAGACCCCACGCCAGACTCTTTTCAAGGCCGGCCATGTGTTGGGTCAATCCTATTCGTCCCCGTTCGATCAGAGCGTTTGCCCCTCGTACGGATCCGATGGCGGCGGCTCCGGAGTCGGATCTGGTGTCGGTGTCGGAGTTGGTGTCGGGTCCGGAGAATCACCTTCCGGCTCGACATCAGGCGGCGGCGGGTGCAGCACCGGCGGCGGTGCTTCTGCGCCACGCTGTAATGGCTGATCAAACGCGGCCAGCAATGCCTGCGCGGACGCGCCTCCGGATCTCTCGATCGCAGTGCGCATGGCCGCTGTGAGAGCGGGTCTACCGGCGATGGCGCGTCTGATGACTTTTAGCAGAGACAAATGTCGTTCGGATGGCATGATGTCTAATAGTTTCCTTACCAGTTCGGTAAGGCGTTGCGCCTTCATCTCTGCCGACAGGCCCAGGCCAAGCACCCTCTCGGCCACGCTCGCCACCACGCCAGCCGCCTCGTCTAGGCTGGCATCTCTAAGCAGGGCCGCGAGTTCGGTCTTTGGCGCCGCTGCCGCTGCGGCCAACTGCGCGTCCGTGGGGGCCACGAACGCAGCCGACGCACTCGCCGCCATGCCCACCAGCACAAATCCCGCGACCATCCGTCCTAGTCTTCTGTTCATTATAGGCTTCCCTTCCTTGTTAGTACTCGATATTCAGGCCCACACTGGCCCCGCTCACATCATAATCCCTTGCCGTTGAGTCCATCGCTTCGTGGTTCACCTGGGCAAAAAGCCGTATGGGTTTCAAGGGCATCCGGCAGTCCGCACGAAGGTAGACGCTGACACCCTTATCCTTGCGGTTCACAAGTTGGCCATCCGCATTCTGTACCGGATCAATGTAATCATCGATCCGGTACACCGTATTGGCCGAGAGCGTAATCGAAGGCCGCATACGGTAACTCACGCCAAGCCGGAATACGGAGTAATCAACCGCATTGGCCCTGAAAACCGAGGACAGTTGCAACCCGTTGCGGCTCTCGACCCGAATCACCGTCTTGTCCGTCGCTACCCACTGCGCGTTCGCATCGTAATGAAAGCCTTGTTCGGTTTCGCCACCCTCCGGGCGGTCGAGATGCTGGACACCCGCGCCGGCATTGAGCAGCAGGCGGTCGGTTCCGCGTGTGCTCCCGCCGAACCGCGCAGCCGAATACTGCGCCTCACCGTCCACCTCGTCGCTCTCCTGCAAGCTACCGATGAGCGTGACCGTCGCCGCGCTCTTGTCCGTAACACTGTATTCAGCCGCGGCCTGGACCCCGTGACCGGTGAGATCGAAGAGGTTCTTGCTGTCGTAGTCGGTCCGGTTGAAGCGATAGGCAGCCCGTGCATCGATCTTGTCGGTCAACACCGCATTGACGGAGGCCCCGGCCTCGACGACTTCCCGCCGGCTTCGCGCGTCGGCGTCCAGAAAGGCGTCAGGAGCCATACCACCGACATCGACCAACGGTCCATAACTGTCCCGGTCCTCCACCAGGCGGCACGATTGCAGAAGGTCAACGGTCAGGCTGTCGGATGTGCCGAACGCAAGATTCAGAGTCTCGCCCACAGAACTGAAGTTCAAGTCGGTGTTGTCAATGTACGACCGATTTGCGCCGAAACCCAGAAGATTGGCCTTGAATAGCTCGTCCTGTAATCCGATGTTCAGCCCCAGTGCACTTTGGAAGTAAAAGTCCGACTCCTCGTTTGATGAGGCTCGTGAAATGTTGGAATCATAGGTGCCTTCCAAGCCCGCGAACGGCGAAAGCGTAAACGGCCCCGATTGGAATCCCTTATCCTCCTGCGCCTGCACGACGACGGTCGCCAGAGCCAAGGCCATCACTACACCGAACATTGCAAACCGTTTTTTCATAGCGAACTCCTTAGTCCAAACTCATGACCGGAAATTAACATCCCTTTACCAAGCAAATCAACTTAATAAAGCACTCAAAAAAGCAACTGCGGAACATAGACCACATCATTAGGCAACAGGTCAATGTCGTTCTCCAACTCACCGCGTGCGCCAACCGCGCGGAGATTGATCTGATGCGTCGTGGTCTGGCCATCCGGCCCACGCCGCGTAACGCTGATGGCCGTGTCACGGGCGCTCGTGTCGAATCCGCCCGCCTGCTGGATCGCCGCGCTGACGGTCAGTCCGCGGGTGGGTGGTATGCTGACCCGCCCCGGCCGCTTCACCCGCCCCAGCACCGTGATCGAACCCCAGGGCGAAATGCTCTCCGGCTGGTCTTCTCGGACAAATTCAACCATGACCTGTGGTTCAACAAAGTATTCACGGTATTCAGAGGTCAGTCGAGCCGTCAGGTATCCCAGTGCCTCACCGTCCACGGCAAGCGGGCGAAGTAGCGGCAACGACAGGGTACCACCCTCGGAAACACGCCGTCCGACTTCCTCGATCTGCTTTTTTCCGGCAACGATAACGGTCACGTTGACCAAGAGCCCCGGACGTAATACAGCTTGCTGCAGTTGGTCGGACGGCTCTGGCTCCGGGGTGTTCGTCACGCTGGCAGCATCCTGCACCAGGCGCTGCTGCTGACTGAGAAGCTCTCGCGCTGAGACCGGGGCATCTATAGCTCCGGCACCCGGGACGCTATCGTTAGTCGCAGAACGGTCTTCTCCGGTCGGATTCCGCAATGCGCAACCGGCCCCGGACCCGAACAGGACAAGACCCGCTTGCAAGACAATCAAAAAAATGATCACGGTATTTTTCATAGGCATAAATATTTGTCGCGTTAACTATGACACTTATTTCATGTGCCGTCAATCTTGCGCATCTGGCAAGGTGCGGCATTTGTGTTTCACAAGTCGATCCAACGCCAATCGTTTCAGATAGAGATAGCATTCCAGCCGGGTCAGTTCCGCCAGGAAAAACGCCAGCACCGCGCCCGTGCCGACTTGGATGACCAGCTTTGGCAGGTCAGGGAGCGGTAGCCACTGCCCGAGGAAATGAATCGGTGCCGACATTGCGAACGCCAGGGCAAACGGGGGCAGGATATCTCGAAGCTGCTCGACGACACTATACCCGATCAACCTTCCCGACCAGGATGCCGTCAGAAGATATCCTGCGAGACTGACGGCTATCGTGGCAACGATCATCGCCGGAATGCCCCAGAAGATGCCGATGACCATCGCCGGAACGGACATACAGGTTTTGATAATGGACAGTCTTAGGCAAAGGTCACTGCGGCCCCGCACTTGCAACATATTCAGATTGACCGCGTGCAAGGGATACAGAATGCCCGCGAAGCACAGGAGGCGTAAAAAATCGATGGCAGGCCGCCACTGCTCGCCTAAGAGGGTAATGATCAACGGCTCGGCGACCGCCCCCATGCCCAGCATCATCACAGAGGTCACCAGCATGAAGCTGCGGATTAGTTGCCGGTAGGCCGATTTCAAACGCGGGACATCATCCTGCAGAGTGGCCAGCACGGGATAGCTGACGCGATGGACCACGTTCGTCAGGCGCTCGGACGGCAGGTTGCGAAAGGTCTGGGCCTGCGTGAACTGTCCCAAATCCGCCGCCGAGAAGAATTTCCCGATCACCAGGTTGTTTGCATGACGATAGAGGGTACCGATCAGACTGCCAGCCAGAAGGGGGGCGCCGAAGGCGAACATTTCCTTGAAAGCATCCCAATCGAATGTCCGGGAAGGCCTCCATTTTCTCCACAGCCAGAGCAGGGCCAGTTCGAGTGCCGCCCGAGACAACGTCATGCCGACCAGGCTCCAGACCCCATACCCGGCAACCGCAAGGAATATGCCGAGTGCCCCGCCAATCGCGGACGACAGGATCGAAATCCGGGCCAGCAATTTGAAGTCAAGCGCCTTGGTGATCTGTATCCGATGCACCTGGCCCAGCGCGCCAAGGACGATACTCAAGCTTAGTGCCTGAATGACACCCGGAAGTTCGGGTTCGCCGAAGAAACGCCCGATTGCACCGGCAGCGACGGCCAATAGAAAACAGAACACAAGACTGACGAGCCCGTTGAAAATGAAAACGGTGGAATAATCCGCCGACGTGCAATCCTGTTTCCGGATCAGAGTCTGACTGAATCCGCTGTCAATGAATGTTTGGGAAACAGCAACGAAAATCGTTGTCATGCCGATCAGCCCGAACTCGCGCGGGGTCAGCAGTCGTGCGAGGACGATGCCGCAGACAAAAAGAAGCCCGGTTCTGCCCAGATCTTCCAGGAAGCTCCACAACAGGCAGGATAAGGTTTTATGTTTAAGTGACATGCCGATGTTCAAGTGCCCAAAGGCTTTCGATGGTTTCCAGGGTGCAGCTCCACACAAACTGGCCCTTGACCAGCGACCGTCCCGACTCGCCTATTCTACTGCAAAGAGAAGCATCCTTGATCAGCGCGATTATCGCTTTCGCGAAACCGGATACGTCAGTCGTTTCGCAGAGGATACCATCACGTCCGGGCTCGAAGCCCTCAATCCCGTTAAAAGCCGATGCTCCGCCGACCACCGGGACGCCTGATGCCATCGCCTCAATAGTTTTATTGATCAGTCCGTAGCCCTTGAAGACCGGACTAACGACCGCCAGAGTGTTTCGATAAACAACCGCAAGGTCTTCGACAAAAGGAATATACGACACCCCCGACGCTCCGTTCATCAGCTCATGTAAACGCTCGTCGGCTCCTTTGCCGACTACCTGCAGCGTCGCGTCCGGTTGCTCGTGGTTGAAGGTCGCCACCCGTACGCTGACTATAGGTTGTGTATTTTCACAGCACATTATCGAACTCAAAACGCTCATAATCCGGCGTAACGAGCGGCGCGATCTTGCGGTCGTCGCCCTGATTGGTCACCGGATGCGACGAGGCCCGAAACAGGCCCGCGCCGTAGAAGCCGTCCTCGAAGAACAGGAGTGTACCAGCGACATAATCCTCGCGCAGCGCCCCGGCGATGGTGCCCCGGAATTTGCGTTGCGGGATGTACTCCTGCAACACCATGGTATCGGCCCGTCCGGAATCGAACAGGGACTCCCACTCCCCCACTGGGGTGATCGGCCCGGCGAAAACGTCAATGCTCTTCCCCATGTTGTAAGGCTTGATGATCCAGCGATCCTTCTCGTTGCGCGCCTGCGGCCAAATTTCGGGATTCAAACGCTTCGTGAAGGTCGGTACCAGACAGGACCGCAGTTCCGCGATCTCAGCCGTCGTCAACACGGCCTGCACGAACGCGTCGTTGTATAGCAGGGCGAAGAAGCGTTTGTCATGAATCAGAAACACGGTTCGCAGGTCGTTCATCGAATTGCTAGCAATGATGGCCTCTATGGTTTCCGTCGGGAGGTTGCAGATTTCCTCGTGGGACAGTTCGCCGAGGACGGCGGCACCAACGAAATCATGCGTCCGGACAGGCACCTCGCCGGCGGCAATGACATGCACCGGAAAGCCGGCTTGCTCAAACATCGGGATGACAAACTTGGTGTCGTTTCGGTTGTCGGCACCCTTCAGCAGGCACACGTGGTCAAAAGAGCCAAAATAGTCCATGTAGTGGTCAAAGAACGGCGTGTAGGCATCCATCTTGCGAATATCTGACCGGCTCGCCAAGAAGCGGTCAGCCAGATTGTGCACAAAAAAACCAGAGGTAAAGTAGCCGTTCATTGCGAACCGGCAGGTGGTTTCGATCAGGCGGATGCGGTTATCCTCGCCGACGACAAAATCCGTGCGGTACGTGCCGGGGCGGTAGGGCCGACTACGGCACAGATCGAGGATCTCGGCGACCCGGTCGGGCACCGGCATGAGGTCACGATAGTGATCGAGATAGTTTTCAGCGATATGTCGTATGCATTTCAGGTAGAGCTGCTGGATACGGCCCAGACACTCATGCGTTTCCGGACGAATGGCCAGCGGGATATCATAGGTCCATTGCCGGAAATAGTCGCTCGCTCCGGGCGACACTTGAAGGAAAGCCTGTTGCAATGGGTTGCCGTGCGATGCGTGCGTCATGGTGTCTCCTCCTTATCTGCGGGACGTGTGCGAGAACGGGCATCCGCGTGATCACGGGTCTTGTTCACCCATGGGAAGCTCCGCCCCATCCGTGGCTTTCCCAGAAAAACGCACAACTTGTCATGTGCACCCGCCTCCGCCACGTTAAGCACCAGTAAATCCTTTGGGCGATGGCGGAAATACTCACGCACAACATCGTTATGATGGTTGTATCTGGCCAACAGAGCCTTCTGGTTAAACGGGTCGTCGTCTGGCGTATTGTACAGAAGACGATTGACGTCGTAGACATCGCCCGGGTGGATGTAGCAGGCCGCTTTCAAATGCTCGACATGCGTCAGTGAATGATCTCCGAATAGCGCCGCATAGAAAGACATCATTGAGCCGTACCATTGTTCCGGTGTATCCCGCACCGTAAGAATGAACTTGCTGTGCGGAAATCGTTGATCGAGTGCTTGAAAGGTAAACGGCCAGCTAAAGGGCACGTCCTGGAACGCCTGCGCCGTATGACAATACCGGAACAACCGGCGAAAATCACGGCGGCCCCAGTCGTGGATCAAACGTTCAGCAATCCATTGCTCACCCACGATCACCCCGAGATCGATTAAGGCTTTTTGCAGGGACGTGGTACCGGTCTTATTGCATCCAATGCAGAATATTTTCGGCTTTCCGAACGTGCGTACGGTGCTCACGGACAACCCCCAAAAAATTCGCGCTCTTCGGGTAACTTTCCATAAAAGGGAACCGCCCATTACTCACGCTCCTTTCGTCGAAGCGCATCGGCATCGGCCATGGCATCGTTCACGGCGTCTTTCTTCTCACGGATCCGCCCGCCGCATGTGGGAACGTGTAGGAATCGGCACCCACCAATCCCAACTCCCGCAGTGTACCTATCCGGTTCCCGACACGCAAGCGCAAAGAAAGTTGTAATCGTAACCGGTTAGCCAAGAACAGTGTCTCAGACCCGGTGTTGGAGAATGCCGCAATCCATATTTACCGGACGATTCCGTACAGCTTCTGGTAATAGTCTATGAACTCTGGTCCGCTCTTTATCTTGCGCCACCACCCTTGATTCCCAACATACCAGTTCACCGTTTTATGTAGTGCCTGTTCGTAAGGATTCTGTGGTTGCCAACCCAGTTTGCGAATCTTCGACACGTCCAACCGGCGAG
>CAZZBA010000138.1:0-7299 GCA_964652765.1 uncultured Victivallales bacterium
TCGCGCTGGCCGACGCCGAGAACGCGGCCAGCCTGATCGCCACCTTCATCGAGAATCTGACGGGCAACGAGAAACTGCGGTAGCATAAAGCCAAGGGAGGACACGTCATGGAAAGCGCGAAACCGATAGTCAGCGTCCTGATGGGCAGCCGCTCGGACTGGGACTGCATGAAGAAGAGTGTCGATACGCTCAAGTCGTTCGGTGTGCCCTGCGAGGCCAAGGTCATTTCCGCCCACCGCAGCACGGGTCTGCTGATCGACTATGTCAAGAAGGCCGAGGAGCGCGGCATCCAGGTGCTGATCGCCGGCGCGGGCTGCGCGGCGCATCTACCGGGTGTTATCGCCGCCCTGACCACCCTGCCCGTGCTCGGCGTACCGATGCAGAGCGCCGCGCTCAATGGCATGGATTCGCTGCTTTCGATCGTGCAAATGCCCGGCGGCATCCCGGTCGGGACGCTGGCCATCGGCGATGCCGGGGCCAAGAACGCCGCTTTGCTGGCGATCGCCTTCCTGGCGAACAACGATGCCGGACTGAAGACCAAGCTGCGCAACTTCCGGGCCAAGCAGTCCAGTGACGCGGCCGCCAACATGGACGTGGAATAACCGTTTCCACCCACTAACACACAGGAGTGCCCCATGAGTGATAACCGACCGACCGGTGGTTTGTCCAATCCGCTGATGACCTTGCTGAAAATGACCAGCGTGGTCTTCACCCTAGGCCTGTTTGCCTTCGCGGGAATCTTTGTCTGGTTCTTCTGCCGCATCGAGCCCGAAGCGGGTGAGATCGCCGTACTGATCCACAAGACCGGCAAGAACCTGCAGCCTGAACAGGTCATCGCGACCAACGCGACATGGAAAGGCATCCAGCTCGAGGTATTGACCGAAGGTCGGTATTTCTACAATCCCTATTCCTGGGGATGGAAAATCCACAAGATGACGGATATTCCGGCGGGGCGCCTAGGCATAGTCACCCGTTTATTCGGAGAAGATCTTCCGCCCGGGGAAATCCTGGCCACAGAGAAGTCCAAGGGCATCCTGCCCGAGGTGCTATCGCCCGGCAAATACCGCCTGAACCCCTATGCCTACCATATCGAACTCTTCGAGGCTCTCAATATCCGCCCCGGTCATGTCGGCGTGAAAACCGCGCTCACAGGGACGGACGTCATCAACAACGAACTGCCCGAGGAAGAGCGCAACACCTTTCTCGTGACGGGTGCCATGAAGGGCGTCCGAAACGAGGTGCTGGATCCCGGAACGTACTACCTCAACCCCTACCTGATCAACGTGGTTGAAGTCAACCTGCAGAGCCAGCGCTTCGAGATGAGCGGTGACGATATCATCACGTTCCTGACGCTGGACGGCTTCACCGTCACCGTGGAAGGCACCATCGAGTTCGGCCTTGAGCGCGAGAAGGCGGCACTGCTGAGTCATCGGGTCGGCGATATGGATGACATCATCAAGAAAACCATCCTGCCCAGGGCACGCGGCTTCAGCCGGATCGAGGGGAGCAAATATCCCGCGATTGACTTTATCGTCGGCGAGACCCGCCAACGCTTCCAGAAGGAACTGGAAGCGCACCTGCGGGCCAAGTGCCAGTCCTGGGGAGTAGACATCAAGTCGGTTCTGATCCGCAAGATCGTGGTGCCGGACGAGATCGCCAGCATCAGCCGCGACCGGGAGCTGGCCGTCCAGGACGCGCGCAAGTTCACACAGCAGATCGAGCAGGCCAAATCCAAGGCTGAGCTGGTCAAGCAGGAAACCCTCGCCTTGCAGAACAAGGTCAAGGTCGAGGCGGATACCAGCCGCATCCAGGCGGTTATCAACGCCGAGCAGGAGCAGTCGGTCAAGCTGATCTCGGCCAACAAGGATCTCGAGGTGGCGAAGCTGGATCTGGCGGCAGCTGAATTCCAGGCCAAGGCCACCCTGTCGCGCGCCAGCGGCGAAGCGGACGCCATCACCGCTGGCAACAAGGCCGAGGCAGCCGTGGTCGAAGGGCTTGTGGCCGCGTTCACCACCGGCATCAACCTGGCTCGCTACGAGTTCTACAAGACCGTCGCCCCGCGTATCCAATCGGTTCTGAGCAACGATCAGGAAGGCGGCCTCGGATCCATGTTCAACCCGCTGCTGCCCGCGCCCGTGATTCCCCCGAAAGGAGATCAATAATGACCAAGTCCGCTATTCGTTTTGCTGTGCTGTCCGTGCTGGTGATTGCCTTCTGCTATGGGGGGATCTGGCAATGGGGCTTCTGCCGCTTCTATGTCGAACCGAACCAGATGGCCGTGATTTCCGCCAAGGTGGGCACGGCGATGCCACCTGGGCAGATCCTGGCTGAGCCGGGCCAGAAAGGTATCCAGCGCAAGGTGCTCGGCGAAGGCCGGCATTTCCTCAATCCGATCCTGTATGCACGCGAGTTCCACAAGGTGACCCTGATCGAACCCGGCCTGGTGGGTGTGGTGACCTCCAAGGTGGGCGACGATCTGCCTGAAGGCGAGTTCCTGGCGAACCCAGGGCAGAAGGGCATCTGGAAAACGCTGCTGGGCCCCGGCAAGTACCGGATGAACCCCTATGGCTACCAGATTGATATTGTCAACGCCATCAGCATCCCGATCGGCTATGCGGGCGTCATCACCTCCCTGGCAGGCGAGCAGGCCCCTCCGGGAAGCTTCGCGCAGACCAACCAGAAGGGTGTCCGCAAGGATATCCTCCAGCCCGGTTTGTACTACGTCAATCCCAAGCAATACAAGGTCGATGTGCTGGAGATCGGGGTCAACCAGGTTTCCCTGCTCGGCAAGACCGGCGGCGAAGTCGTGACCAAGAACCGCCAGGTCACGGCCAACGCCGCGATGGAGGCCCAGGAGCAGAGCCTGTTCGCCGAACAGCAGGCCCGTCGCGACAAATATATCGCACTCAGTTCCTCCCTGCGCCAGGAAGCCCCGGCCCAGGCAAAAGCGGCCCAGCATGAACGCGTCCAGCAACAGCAGGAACGCTCCGATATGCAGCGCGCCTCGAAATATGTCATGGGCGATGCGATGAACACCCTCGGCCTGGCCGAGTTTGTGGAATTCCCGTCGCGCGATGGCTTCAACATCAGCCTTGATATGAGCGTGGAAGTCGAGCTTCATCCCAGCAAGATCGCCGGTATCTTCAGCAATTATGGCGATCTGCCCGCCGTGGTGGACAAGATCATCATGCCGCAGATCACCTCCATCTCGCGCAACAAGGGATCGGAGTACGGGGCTAAGGACTTTATCGTCGGCGAAGGCCGCGAGAAATTCCAGAACGACCTGACCGCCGCCCTGGCCACGGTCTTCGCCGAGAAGGATCTGCTCGTCCACAATGCGTTGATCCGGCACGTCGAGGTGCCGCAGCAGATCCTGGATCCGATCCAGCAGACCAGCATCGCCATCGAGCAGGATCTGGCCAACAAGGAACGTCAGAATACCGCCCGCAAGCAGGCACAACTGAACACCGAGATCACCCTGATCGAGCAGCGCCGCCTGCAAGTGGAACAGGAGACGCTCAAGCTGGTGGCGGAAATCAAGGCCGACCAGGAGAAGACTGTGGCCGAGACCCAGGGCGAGACCAAGCGCAAGGCCGCCGAAATCGCCATGGAAACCGCCAATATCATGGCCCAGACCACACGTATTCTTGGAATCGCCAAGGCTGATGCACTGAAGATGGTTGAGGGAGCCAAGGCCGATGGCTTCCATCTGAAGGCCGCCGCCTTCAATGATCCGGACGCCTATATCCAGTGGGAAATGGCACGCAGTCTCAACCCGGCGATGAAAATCAATATCCTGCACGCTGGCGATGGCACGCTCTGGACCGATCTGGAAAAAGCCACCCTCGGCGACCTGGGCGGCGCGAAGACAATCGGAAAGAAATGATGTGTCGAGTCGGTTAAGGGTATCCGGTCAAAAGTGCATAATCCGCCTGAATACCTATGACGGTTCGAGAAATACTTTCGCTGGATGATGCCTGGGAGTTCGTGCGCTCGCGCCGCTCGCGCCGCTGGCTGCGCGAAGCCGCGACGCAACCGGACACCATCCTGCCCCATTGCTGGAACGAGCACGATGGTTTCCAGGAGGGCATCGCCTACTACCGCGGCCCCGGCAGCTACCGCCGCACGTTCCGGCTGGATGCATCCGCTGCCACGGACAAGACAAGGTGGTTCCTCGAATCGGACGGGTTCTACGGCACTGGCGACGTGTGGCTCAATGGCCGGCGGCTTGGCCTGGTCGATGGCCGCTATCTCGGTTTCCGGCTGGAGGCGACCGATGCATTGCGCTATGGCGCGGAGAATGTGATCGGCATACGCCTGACCAACCGCTGCAGACGCAACGTCCTGCCGGGGCTCGCCATGCCGGATTTCCTGCTCTACGGCGGGCTCTCCGGCCGTGTACGGCTGGTTCGCGAGCCGATGCGCCGCATCAACCCGCTGGCACTCGCGATCCGCTGTACCGAGCTGGGCGATGCCAGCACGCAGGTCACCATCACCTGGGGACTGGAAGGAACCGCGCAATCGGGCGACATGATCGAGTGGCGGCTCGCCGATCCCGACGGCAACGAAGCCGCACCGGCACAGACTGCCGCTGTAGCCGACCGGGAGCAAGGCATGGCTGTTTTCACGGTAACGAGCCCGCAGCACTGGACTCTTGAAAAGCCCCAGCTTTACCATGCGGCAGGACTCCTGCGGCGCGACGGGCAGACCCTCGACCGCATCTCGCAGCCGTTCGGTATACGCACGGCTGAATTCCGGCCCCGCCAGGGCTTCTTCCTCAACGGTCGGCGCATCGCGCTGCGTGGCTGCAACCGCCATGAGAGCATGCCCGGTTTCGGCCGGGCACTGCCACGCTGGATGCACGAGGCCGATGCCCGCCTGCTCAAGGCGATGGGTCTCAATTTCGTGCGGCTCTCGCATTATCCCCAGCACCCCGCCTTCCTCGACGCCTGCGACCGGCTCGGCATCCTGGTCTACGCGGAACTCGCCTCCTGGAAAAGCGTGCGCGGCGGCGGCTGGCTGCGCCAAGCACGGCGGCAGATGGAGGACATGGTGCGCCGCGACCGCAACCATCCCTCGGTCATCCTCTGGGGCATGGGCAACGAGGGCCGCCATGCGGGAGCCTACCGCTGCCTGTACGCCCTGTGCAAGGCGCTCGATCCGCAGCGGGCGGTCACCTACGCCGAGAACCATTTCTACCGGGCACGGCGCTGCAGGACCCTCGGCATCCCGGATGTATGGGGCCTGAATTACGAGTTCGACGCCCTGGCGGAAGGCGTTGCCGCCAGCCGGCAGCAATGCACGGTGGTCAGCGAATGCTCGAACTACCCGCACACCCGGCGCGGCGACGCGGATGCCGAACGCATCCAGCTCAAGACGCTGCAAGCCGATCTGGCCCGTATCGCCGACCATCCCGAAGTTGCCGGCTTCGCTCTCTGGTGCCTGAATGACTACGCCACATTGCGAAAAATGCGCTACCGGCGCTTTTCGGGGATTGTCGATGGCTGGCGCACACCCAAGACGTCGGCCCGCTGGTTGGCGGAAATCGCTGGCGACAAAACCTTCGCCCTCGCGGATCGTCCCGATCCTGGAGCCGGGCCTGGCGTAAGCGTTGCCCTTGACGTCGGGGACGGCTCCCTTACGGCGGACGGCGACAGCACACTGGAAGTGATCGTACGGGTACTCGACACCGGCGGCCGGCAAAGTGCCTGGTGCGGGGAGCTGACGGCTCGCGTCACCGGCCCCGCCCGTGTGCGTTCTTTCGATGGGCGCGGTACCGTCTGGGTGGCCGACGGCATCGGCCGCACTTTTATCAGCCGACTGACTGGCATGTATAGCAACATCCGGCTTGAGGTCGGAGGTGATAAGCTGACACACGGCACAATCGAGCTGGAGGTTGAATAAGCAAATGTAGGACAGGCACCTTGCCTGTCCATCCGAAAAAAGGACCATGGCAAGCGGCTTATGCTCGGCGGTCGGGCAAGGGTGCCACGACCTACTCGATAACGAAAGAGATAGGCGATAAAAAATGAAAATAAAATGGCAAGCATCGTTGGAGACGTGGGCCTTCAGGCTGCTTTGCGTAGCGGTATTCGGATCCGCCTTCTCGCTACCACTGGGACGCACGTTCCTGCTGCTGAGCCTGATTCTGCTGATCACCCGCGCCGTGCGCGGCGGCGGACGCATCGCCTTCCCGTTTTCCGCCTGGTGCTGGCTGGCGTTCGCCGTTGTGGCCGTGCTCGCCTCCGCCTTTGGAGTCAACCCCGCGCTCAGCTTCAGCAAGATCAACAAGCTTATCTGGTTCATGGGCATCCCGGTGGCCGCCACGCTGGCGACTTCCCGCTTCCGCATCCTTGTCCTGCTGCGGGCCTACATCTACGGAGCCCTCGTGCTCTCGCTCGAGATTCTCGTGCTGCGGGTGCTCGAGGCCTGGCGGGGTTGCCAGTCAATCGCTGAGGCTGGCGGAAAGCCCGACTTGTGGTTGGAGATCATCGACCGAGGCTCGATGACCCACGGCCAGGTCTTGTCCGTGGCACTGGCTGCTCTGGCGGGCCTGATGATCATCGTCTCGCGCCAATACGAGACCGGCCACCATCACCGCGTGATCCAGTCGCTGCCGATCGCCGACCATCCGCCGATCCGCCGGATCCTCGGCTGGCTGATGACGTTCATGCTTACCGCCGCGCTGGTCCTGAACTTCAAGCGCGGCTCCTGGGTCGCGACCGCCCTCGTGATCGCTGCATTCCTGGGATTATCAGGACGCTGGCGCCGCCTGGTCCTGCTGGCAGTGGCGGCTGTGGCCTTGACGGCACTGCCCCCGGTACAGCAGCGGCTGGGGGCACTACGCGACGAGCTGACCCTCGGGCACGGCGGACGGCTGGTCATGTGGACAAAAATCGCGCCCGACCTGATCCGTGAGCATCCCTTCGGTATTGGCTATCGGGCACTGGACGAGAAACTCATGCAGTCAACCGCCCGTCGGCTGGGTGTCCGCGTGGAGGAAAATCGCAATCACCTGCATTCCAACATCCTGGAGATTACCGCCGCCACCGGCTGGGCCGGACTGGCGGTCTACCTGCTCTGGATGGGGCGCGGGCTCTATTGCGGTCTCAGGGCATTCCGGAAAAAACCTGCTGCCCATATGGAGGGCGAGCCGCTGCTACCGCTCACACTGGCGATGATGCTGCTGGCCTTGGTACTCAACGGGCTGGTGGAATACAATTTCGGCGACGGCGAGCTGGTGCTGGTCTACGGGGTGCTCTCCGGTATGCTGGAACGGCAGCGGATCAGACCGCAGAC
>CAZZBA010000138.1:7399-10010 GCA_964652765.1 uncultured Victivallales bacterium
GCCGGTTCCTTGCCGGTGGCGAGGCGCACGTCGATCGCCTGACGTCCGTGCGCACCGTCGAGGACCTCGAAGTAGACCACCTGACCGGCATTCAACGGCAGAGCCGAGGCCTCGGTAAGCGCACTCTCATGCACAAAGAGTACCTCGCCGGTCTGGTCCTGGCGCAACTGCCCATAACCCTTCCCGGCATCAAACGATTCAACTTGCCCTCTCGGCATTTCCACTTCCTTTACTGCCGACGGTGTCAGAACCGGATGCAGAACGCGGCGCGCGCGGCGATCTGGGTCTTGATCGTCTCCATGACCGCGGGCGACACCAGTTGGTTGACCTTCAGGATTGCCAGCGAACGGTTGGTCTCGCGGTCATGCGGATTACGCATATCCTCGATATTCACCCCTTGCTCCGCCAGCAGCCGGCCAATCGTACCGATCACACCGGGCCGGTCCTCATACAGGAAGAAGAGCGTCGGGCCGACCGGCTCGAAATAGAGCTTGTCGAACTCGTTGATCCGCGAGATCAGTAGCACCCCCTCCTCGACCGTGCCGCGCACGCTGACGTGCCGGTCGGTCTCGCTGTCCACTTCCGCCGTCAGGTCAACGGTGATCGAGTTCGCGAACTTCTTGTGCTCGTCGACTTTGCGGTTCTCGAACGAGATGCCCATCTCCTCCAGGTACTGCGCCGTCTGGCGCGGGCTGCTGGTGCGGTCGAAGTCCTCGCAGATGCCGGCCACGATCGAGGTGCGCAGCCAGTCGGAAAACGGCTGCAACGAGCCGTAGATGCTGCTCTCGATCAGCTTGGGTGCCGTGCCTGATGTCACAATGCAGCGGCAGAGGCGGGCCACGGTATAGGCCAGGTCACAGTAGTGCTCATCGAGCCCGACGGGGATGTCGCGGTTCACGACAAAGCTGACGATGCCCTTGTCATCGTAGTCGATCAACTGTTCCGCCGACCGTTTGGCGGCATTGTAGTTGGCCTCCGCCGTGCTGGCCCCCAGGTGCGGCAGCAGCAGGTCGGCGATATCCGCCACAGGTTTCGGTCCGGGTTCGTCCTTGTCGTAGACATCATTAAGGAAACGCAGCTTCTTCGCGGTCTTGACCACCCGCAGCGCTGCCTCGTCGAGAATACCGGCACGGGCGCAGTTGACCAGCGTGGCCCCCTCCTTCATGCCGTTGAATAGCTTTTCGCCGATCATCCCGCGCGTCTCCGGTGTTTCCGGAATATGCAGCGTGATGTAGTCCGACGTGGCGAAGAGCGTCTCGAGACCGGTCATCTTCACGCCGATCTGCTCCGCACGTTCAGCCGAGATCACCGGGTCGAACCCCAGCAGTGTGCACTCGAACCCGCGCAGCCGCTTGGCGACAAGCTGGCCGATATGGCCCAGCCCCACGATTCCGACGGTCTTCTGCGTCAGCTCGCGCCCCATGAATTTTGTTTTTTCCCACTCGCCGGCACGGGTCGAGGCGTCGGCCGCCACGAGATGCCGCGCATCCGCCAGCATCATGGCGATGACCTCCTCGGCCACGGCGTTGGAATTGGCACCAGGCGTGTTCATCACGTCGACGCCGCGGCTCCGGGCATGGCGCGTGTCGATCGTGTTGGTGCCGGCCCCGGCACGGATCACCACCTTCAAGGAAGGCAGCGCATCGATCACCTCCGCCGACACCTTCTCGCTGCGCACGACCAGCGCATAGGTATCCGCGTGCAGCTTGAGAAGCTCCGGCAACGGGGTCTTTTCATCCTGGATGACATCATACGCGCCATGCGCCTTGAGCAGCGTGGCAGTGACACGATCCAGCTTGGTTGGAATCAGGACTTTCTTCATGACTATGCTCCTCTTTTGGAAATCAAGGGTTCCACTCTAGCGCGGCCATCCAACCGAATCAAGCGGCGTTTGCGGTTTCGCCGCCGCCCATCAGCTTTCCAAATTCCTGCATTTCTCCCCCAGATTCCACTGCAGACGCGATTCCGCCGCCTTCAGGATCGTGCGCTTATCCGGCAAGGCGTCATAGGCGTCGCGCCCGATTGCGTGCAGCACCTTGGCCAGCACGGCGAACGGATCGCGCATCACCTCGCACTCCCAGACCACCAGAACCTTCCAGCCGACCTTCTTCAGATCGCGCAGATGGCGCCGGTCGCGCGCCACATTGGCATCGAACTTCGCCCGCCAGAACGCCTCGTGCGACTTCGGCATCGTCGCCACCTTGCAGCCCTTGTGGCGGTGCCAGAAGCAGCCATGCACGAAGATCACGGACCCATACTTCGGCAGCACGATATCCGGCTTGCCCGGCAGCTCCTTGCGTCGCAGCGAGAACCGCACGCCCGAGCGGTGCAGCAGCGAGCGCACGATCAGCTCCGGCTTCGTATCCCGCCCCCGGATCCGCGCCATCACCGCCGACCGCTTCTCTATGCTCCAGATATCCATACTGCCCCCGTAAGGGCGAGGCCTGCCTCGCCCTCTCCGGCCTGCGGCGCTCTTTGCTCTTGCCCTGCCTCCCATAAAGGCGGCGAGGCAGGCCTTGCCCCTACGCCCCGATCATTTTCCCTTGCACACCCATCTCATGCACCAACCTCGCCAGCATGCCATTCGGCGAAACGTGCGGCAGCCAGAGCT
>CAZZBA010000139.1:0-9978 GCA_964652765.1 uncultured Victivallales bacterium
TGGCGTCTTGCAGCGTCACGGGGGAATCGATGACCGGCAGCCACGGCGTCCCGCACTGTTTGGCGGCGCTGACCGCTATCCGTTCCCAGCGCTCGCGCTTCTGGCGGCCTTGGGCGGCATCAAGCCGCGGGATGACACGGCTGGTGGTCACTGGCACTATCCGTCCGACGCCAAGTTCGGTTGCCTTCTCGATCAGCAGTTCCATCCGGTTGCCTTTCAGGATGGCCTGCAGCAGGATGATGTCGAACGACCGTTGCGGGGAGGAGCGCATGTCCAGGACCTCCAGCACGGGCGCGGTCCCGTCGGCGGCGCAGCGCAGGATCGCGTCCGCCTCCTGGCCCGCCCCGTTGAAGATACGGATCCGCTCGCCGTCCCGCGCCCGCAGGACGTGCAGGATGTGGTGGGCCTCTTCCGTCGAGGGGGTCAGCGGGGTTTGTACCCAGCGGTCATTATCGATAAAGCAACGGTGCATCAGCTCGTCTCCTGTATACCGGTACGGCCACAGGTGTAAACCGGAACCGTACGCACGCGCAAGCGAAAAATGTCAATATCGGTTTGACTTTGCGGGCGTTTCATCCGACACTGCGCATTCACCCGCTCCAGCGGTTTCTAAGGAGGATAAATGATGTCTGGCGATAAACGACGACTCTTACTGATTGATGATGATACCAGCCTGTTGATTACGCTGAGTGATTTCCTGCGTTTCGAGGGGTACGACGTGGTAACGGCGGAAAGCGGCGAGAAAGGCCTTGAGAGGCTCAAGACCATGACCCCGGAGCTGATCATTCTCGACATGAGCATGCCCGGCATGGGGGGGATCGGCTTCCTGAAGGAGATCATGGATGAGAAGGGCAAGCCTCTTTATCCGGTGCTGGTATTGACGGCGCGCTCGAACATGGCCGAATTCTTCTCCAATGTCGAGATCGACGGATTTATCTCCAAACCCTGCGATCCGCAGGATCTTTTGATGGAAGTCGGACGCATCATCTTCCTGCGCCGCGGGGAAAAGGCTGATCACGCAAGTGGCGAGAACCGCCGCCGCATGATCCTCGGGGAGTCGGATCCGGTGGTCAAGGAGCGGATGGTTGAATGGTTCTCGACGCATAACTACATTATCGAGCATTGTGCCAAGGGCCCGGAAACCCTTGAAGCCGCGATTGTGAACCGTCCTGATGTGATCGTCATGAACCAGATCCTGGAGGGGCTGAACGGCTCGGCGGTGGCGGATATGCTGACCGTGATGCCGAACACGAAGGCCATCCCGGTCGTGCTTTACGGGGCGAAAGGGCTGCGCCTGAAAGAGGCTGCGTCCAACCTTTCCGGAGGCGGCATCGTGGCAACCGTGGATAACGATGTGGCGTCCGATGTCGGCAGTATCGTGAACGCCGTCTTCGAGAACTGACAGGAGCGGCGTCATGCGTTGTCCAAAGTGCTCCCATATGGAAGACAAGGTGCTTGACAGCCGGACCTCGCGCAACGGTGACGCCACGCGCCGCCGGCGCATGTGTATCCGCTGCGGCTACCGGTTCACCACCTACGAGGAAGTCCTGCGCCCGAAGCTGAAGGTGATCAAGACCGATGGGCGTCACGAGCCCTTTGAGCGCAACAAACTGCTCAACGGGATCGAGCGGGCCTGCGAGAAACGGCCGATCAGCATCGGCGATATCGAGAACATGGTCGATGCGCTGATCGAGGAGATCGAGAGCGAGTACGAGCGGGAGGTCACCAGCGAGATCCTCGGCCAGAAGGTGATGGACCGGCTTGAGAAGCTCGACGAGGTCGCCTTTGTGCGCTTTGCCTCCGTCTACCGCCGTTTCCGCGATGTCAACCAGTTCGTCAATGCGATCCAGGATATGATCGGTAAATCGTGATCTGGATACCGAACCAGCGTGTCCCTACGCCGGACGGCTTGCCGCTGACCGCGCATGTCCAGTCCGTGATCGAGGAGAATTGCGCCGACCTGCCTGAACTGGACGCGCTACAGGTCCGGGAATTGGCAGCGGCGGTGGCTGCCTATGCCGGCGAGTCGTCCGAGGCAGGCATGTATGTCGAATCCGGGTATCTGGTGATGCTGGCCTCGCAGGCCCTGTTCTCGGTGGGTGCCCGCAAGGCGGCGCATCGCGTCCTTGTTTTCGGCACCGGTCTCGTGCATCCCTCCGAGTGGGTCATCCGCGGCGATGCCAGTGTCTGGACGGTCGATCTCGGGCGTATGGCCGTGCGTGACGCGACGGCACTTGAGCTTGCATTTTTCAATAGCCTGAATATCATCATCGACTGTGTGGCGGAAGTCTGGGATCCGACCGATGGCCGCGGGACGCTGGGACTGCGGCATCTCGGCGAGGCGGCTGCCGGGATTCTGCAGCACGAGCATAAACGCAAGGTGACCGCGTTCGCGGATGAGGTTTGCCTGGCATGCCGGGCGAAACTGGTCCAGACCGGAAGGAAACGCGGCTGGTTGCATGTTCCCGACCTGCTGCTGGTTGATCGATAGATGCAGATAACAAATGTGGGACAGGCACCCTTGCCTGTCCATCCGAGCATAAGTTCCATGGCAAGCGGTTTATGCTCGGCAGGTCGGGCAGGGTGCCACGACCTACTTATAGAACCGGAGTTCGATACCATGTGCACGGAGTGTAGGATCAAGACAACACGGCGCCATTTCATGCGTCTGCTGCTGGCTACGGCCGGTGCGGGGACGCTGGCGGTCTGCCGTGCCGGTGCCGCGGTGGTCAAGCGCCCGCTGCCGATCGTGAACCTGGATTTCCTTCCGTCGTGTCTCGGGCTGCATCGCCGTTCCTGTTGGACCGATGCCGTGCCGAATGTCTGGCAGCTCCGTGAGGCGAAACCGTTCGCGCGCATCACGATCCATCATCAGGGGGCGGGTGAAGCAAGCTCCCGTCATGAGAATTCCGTTGTGGCGGACATCGATGCGATCTTTGGCGGGCACCGCCGGATCGGCTATGCGGATATCGGCTACCATTTCGTGATCGATTACGACGGTCGCGTGTGGGAAGGCCGCTCGCTCGCCTATGCGGGAGCGCATGTCGCCAGCCAGAACGATGACAACATCGGCATTCTCGCGCTGGGGAATTACAACCGCCAGAAGCCGTCCGCGGCGACCGTGGCATCGCTCAAGGGCCTGGTCACCGCACTGCAGCAGCACTATTCAATCAAGCCGGACCAGATTTTCGGACACCGTGAACTGGGGGCCAGCGATTGCCCCGGCAAGCACCTTTTCAGCAGTGTCGTGAACATGCGGGCGGCGTTTGTCGCGGCCGCAAGTGCGACAAGGGATGTCGGTTGACGACCACGGCGACGACTACGGATTACGACAAAGGATTTAAAATCGTTCCCCGTTGTCGTCGCCGTAGTCGTAGACCGAGCCAGATTGACAGAACGAACAGCAAAAAGGAGAAAAATGATATCCGATGATCGTATCCACGCGGAGCTGCAGAATACGCTGGAGCAGGCTGTGTTTCCCGCGGGCATCAAGGCGCAGCGGGGCAAGGTGCGGGACTGGTTTTGCCGTGGCGACGAGCGTATCATCGTCACCTCCGACCGGATTTCCGCCTTCGACCGCGTGCTCGGGACGATCCCGTTCAAGGGGCAGGTGCTCAACCAGCTCGCGGCCTACTGGTTCGAGCAGACCCGTCACATCGTGCCCAATCACATCGTGTCCGTGCCGGATCCCAATATCATCGTGGCCAGGGAGTGCCAGCAGTTGTCGCTGGAGTTCGTAGTCCGTGGCTATATCACCGGCGTGACCAAGACCTCGGCCTGGACCAACTATGCCGCCGGTGTGCGCAACTTCTGCGGTCATGTCCTGCCGGAGGGGTTGCGCAAGGACCAGAAGCTGGAAAAGCCGATCCTGACCCCGACGACCAAGCACGAGGAGCACGACCGCAACGTCTCGCGCGAGGAGGCAATCGCGGAAGGCCTGATCGACGCGGCGACATTCGATGCGGCGTCGGCGATCTGCCTGAACCTCTACAACTACGGGGTTGCACTGTCGGCCAAGCGGGGACTTATCCTCGTCGACACGAAATACGAGCTGGGGCTGCTGGATGGCAAGATCGTCGTTTCGGACGAGGTCAATACGCCGGATTCGTCGCGCTACTGGTACGCGGACACCTATGCCGCGCGCTTTGCCGCCGGCGAGCCGCAGCGCACGATCGACAAGGAGTACGTGCGCCAGTGGCTGGCCGCCCAGGGCTTTACCGGCGACGGCACCCCGCCAGTGCTGCCGGTCGAGGTGCGCGTGGAAGCCGCCAAGCGCTACATCCAGGCCTACGAACTGATCACCGGCCAGCCCTTCAAGGTCAGCGATGAACCCGTCGGTTCCCGCGTATCAAAGGCACTGGCCAGGCTCTGCTGAGGAAATCAGGCGAGGGCCTTCTCGATGCGGGCCATGGCTTCCTTGACGTTTTCCATGCTGTTGAAGGCGCTGATGCGGATATGCCCCTGGCCGCAGGAACCGAAGCCGCTGCCGGGCGTGGTGACGACTCCAGCCTCGTTGAGCAGGCGGTCGAAGAACGCCCATGAATCGCTGCCGGTCTTGATCCAGATGTAGGGCGCATTCTCGCCGCCGGAAACCGGGAACCCCAGCTTGGCGATACGGCTGCGGATATAGGTCGCGTTCTGCAGGTAGTAATCGGACAGCTCACGGATCTGCGCCTGGCCATCAATGCTGTAGACCGCTTCCGCAGCGCGCTGGACGGGATAGGACACGCCGTTGAACTTGGTGCAGTGCCGGCGGTTCCAGAGCTTGTGCAGGTCGACCGCCGTCCCGGCGGTATCGTAGCCCATGCAGGACTTCGGTACCACGGTATAGGCGCAGCGGGTGCCGGTGAACCCGGCGGTCTTCGAGAAGCTGCGGAACTCTATCGCGACCTCGCGGGCACCCTCGATCTCGTAGATGCTGTGCGGGAGGTCCGGATTGCGGATAAAGCCCTCGTACGCCGCATCGAACAGGATCAGCGCCTTGTTCGCACGGGCATAGGCGACCCATTCGGCCAGTTGCGCGCGGGTGGCGGTGGCCCCGGTCGGATTGTTCGGGAAGCACAGGTAGATCAGGTCGACAGGCTTTGACGGGAGCGCTGGCACATAGTGGTTCTCCGCCGTGCAGTCGAGATAGACCAGGCCCGCATAGCGGTCGCCGCTGCTCGCGCCGGTACGTCCGGCCATGACGTTGGTGTCCACGTAGACGGGGTAGACCGGATCGGGGATGGCGATAGTGATATCAGTCGCGAACAGCTCCTGGATGTTGGCCGTGTCGCACTTGGCGCCATCGCTGACGAAGATCTCGTCGGCCGCGATATCGGCATTGCGGCTCTGGAAGTCTCCCTTGGCGATGGCCTTGCGCAGGAAATCGTAGCCCTGTTCCGGCCCGTAGCCGCGGAACGTCTTCGCGTTGGCCATCTCGTCGACGGCATGGTGCATCGCCTGGATGCAGGCGGAGGGCAGGGGCAGGGTGACATCGCCGATGCCGAGTTTGATGACCTTGACGTCGGGATGCGCCTCCTGGAAGGCGCTCACGCGCTTGGCAATATCGGAAAAAAGATATGACGCCTGTAGTTTCTTGAAGTTCTCGTTGATTCGAATCATAATCGCTCCGTTCATGAATAGGTTGAAAACGCGGTTCATTCTGCCTTGCGATCAAGCGATGTCAAGGATGAAGCGAATCGGATGAAGCGTAGCCGAGGCGCCAGAGAGCACAAAGACTGATGCTCGAGATACAGGGGGTAGATTAGCCACAAAAGGCACAAAAATCACAAAAAATGCAGAATGTTTGTGTCTTTTGTGCATTTTGTGGCTATCAATTGCAGGTAAGCCAACCATACGGGGCTCCCGTGCGAAAATGAATTGGTAACTTTATTTTTTTGAAGAAATGGGATTCGACAGGCGTTATAAGGTTGAGAGCGACATTATCGAGGGACCTTTATGGAAACCACAGCCCGTGAAAAACCCGGAGAGACGGCGGACGACGACAGCCGGGTGGAGGCGATCATGATAGAGTACGAATCAGCGCTTCTGCGTTATGCCACCCGCGTGACCGGCAACCCGTCGGCCGCGCAGGATGTGGTGCAGACGGCATTTATCCGGCTTTGCAACCACTGGCGCGAGGATTTAAAACCCTCGCCGCAGCTCAAGAACTGGCTGTACCGCGTGACGCACAACGAGGCGGTCAATCACCTGCGCCACGAATCCCGTCGGGCCGATCTGCATGAAAAAGCCGCGCTGGAAATGCCGCTGACCACGGAGGAGGATCCGCTGGCGGATCGTAGACAGCAAGTTCTCGAACAGCTTGACCGTCTCAAGCCGCATGAGAAGCAGGTGCTGGTCCTGCGATTGCAGGAAGGGCTTTCCTATGCGCAGATCGCTGGCATCACGGGGCGCAGCCAGGGCAATGTCGGCAATATCCTGCATCATGCCGTTGCCCGGCTGGCGGGATTGGTGGCAATGGCGGGAGGAACGATATGAGCACGAAACCGGTAAAACCGACTTGCGAGGCGATCCGTGATCGCCTGACTCTTTACCTGCTGGGCGATCTCGACCCGCGGACGCAGGAAACGATTGCCCGCCACCTGGCGGAATGCGACGCCTGCCGCACTGTTGCGGACCGGCTGGCACCGACGCTTGCCCTGCTGCGCGACGCGCTGCAGGATGTCCCTGACGCCCCCGCCGCACTCTCGCCCGAACATCGCCAGCGTGTCACCGCCGCCTTCCGGCAGCGGGGGACGGTTAAGGCAAGAAAGAGCGCCAAGCGCAAGCCCCTGCTGCTGCGGTTCCATATCCTGGAGATGGCCGCCGTCCTGATTGGTGCCCTTATGATCATCAGCATGCTGATGCCTGCCACATTCTCGGCTAGGGAACGTGCGAGAACACTGGCAATGACGGCGGGACCGGTGGCGACGGCGGATTACGCGCCCATGGAGGAGCTTGAGTCAATTGAGGTGCCTGCGCCGATGGGAAGATCACAGGAGATGTGGCTCGATAAGCCGGAAGTCAGCCACCGTTATGGCGGAGCGTCGGTTCGCGAGGACGCTCCCCCCCCAGATGCTTCGGTAACGCGGGATAGCATAGTGGAGGGCGAGCGTCCTCGCGAGCCGTTAGCGAACGTGAATGATCATGCAAGCAGGCCCAATTACATGGACGATTCCAGCGAGACGATGGCCCGCGCGTCCGATGTGTCGCGTGGGATGGCGGAATCGCCACGTGACCAGAAACACGATTCAGACTTTGTGGTCGCTGGTGTGCCGATGAATCAGGAATTGAGTGGAACGCCGTTACCGCCGCCGCCCAGGAAGGCAGGCAAGATGGGGCGGGGGGGCGGGGGCTCAAATCCAGCCACAGAGGACCTGGCTAAGGGGTGGCGCGAGTATAGGAAAGACCGTGATGATAACGGGACGGCGGTTCATGCTGGTGCTGTGGTGACGGAAACTGTCTCTGGAGATGAAATGGCCCTGTCCGGTAAAGGGTTCTCGGGTGGTTTCTCGTTCAGTGATTCTGATGGCGGGGCAACGTACGCTGCCGTGGCAACGCCCGCTGCCCCCGCCCCGCAGGCTGGCAATGCGGCTCCGCCCGCGACATCCGTCCCGGTGCAACCAGCGATGTCCGTTGAGGTAGCGGAGGGTGGGCGGGTGGTTGCAGACAACTTTGAGGTTGGAGATCGATCCAAGTCCCAGCTCCGGTCCGCGGAGACGCCAGCGCCGGAACCGCCTGGCGAGTTGAATGTGCCGGTCGACTACTACAAAGAGTTGAAGCCAGCCGCATCCGCGGAATCTGCCGCCTCGGTAACTCCAGAGCATTTTGATTCGGTCGCTATAGCAAAGAGCCCGGTGATCATGAATGGAAAGTTCGGCAGTCGTTCACCCGGTATCGCAGGAGCGGGATGGCGTGAGGCGTTCTCGGACGACATGGATGTACGCACCGAGATCGTGAATAAAAGGGGAGAGGAGGAGTCGCGCCAGCGCGAGAGCGCCCAGCCGTCATCGGGCCCTGTCGGGAAGATCGAGGCGGCGAAGGAAGTGCCCATCCTCGGGGATATTCCGCTAACCGGTCGGCTGATGGCAAATGACAAGGAACTGTCCGCTGGCGAAGTGCATCGTCTTGAAAACGCAGAAAGCAAGAAGAAATCGGAGGATGGCAACGTCAGCGATCGGCGTGATGCCATTGCAATCGGTGGTGCGGTAGCAGGCGACCTGTTCAAGGTAGGGGCAGGCACAGCGGACAACGGGGGAATGCTGTTGGAAGGCGCCAACACCTACCGTGATAGTGGTGCAACGACTGTTGCTCGCACCTTGGTCAGCGAGGGAACGCTATCGGCAGATGAATCCGAGGTTGGCGCAAAGGATGGCGAAGATAGGCTGAAGCTCGTCGCTCAGGAACAGGACGCAGAACAAGAAAAGGATGGAAAGAATCTGAAAGCCTTGATTCCGCAGTCGGAGCGCGTTCTGGAGAATTCCGTGTCGGAAGTGCTGGGTGATGAAGAGCTGCCCGATGCCTTTGCGCCGCGGTTCAAGGCGGCGGGGGTGAATCCGCTGGTTTCGTCGGCGGTGCAGGCGTTTTCGACGTTCTCGATCGACGTGGACACCGCCTCCTATACCGTGTCGCGCAACTACATGCTCGGCGGCCACCTGCCGCCGCCGGAAGCGGTCCGCACGGAGGAGTTCGTGAACTTCTTTGACTACGCCTACGATCCGCCCGCCGGCAAGACGTTCCGCGTGGCAGCCGAGATCGCGCCCTCGCGTTTCGGGCGTGGCCTGCACCTGCTGAAACTGGGAGTCAAGGGCCGCCGGCTGGGTCGCGAGGAGCAGCGGCAGGCGTCGCTGACGCTGCTGATCGACAGCTCTGGCTCGATGAACCAGCCCGACCGGCTGGGGCTGATGCGTACGGCCCTGGAGCTGCTGCTTGCCGAACTGGCCGATACCGACCAGGTCGCCATCATCCAGTTCGACAACCGTGCGCGGCTGGTGCTGGCGCACACGCCTGTTGCCCAGCGCGAAACGATTCTCCGAGCGCTCGGGCAGATCCAGTGCGGGGGCGGAACGAATCTCGAGGCCGGTCTCGGACAGGCCTACGAGCAGGCGGCAAAGGCGTTCATCAGCCGCGGCGAGAACCGCATCCTGCTGATGTCCGACGGCGTCGTGAACCTGGGCGAGACCGCTACCGACGGGATCGTCAAGCGCATCGAGGCCAATCGCCGCCAGGGGCTTTACCTTTCGGTGTTCGGTTTCGGGATGGGCATCTACGACGACGCCATGCTTAAGGAACTTGCCTCCAAGGGCAACGGGGCGTATGCCTTTATCGATTCGGAGACGGAGGCGCGGCGCGTGTTCGTGGATGACCTCTCGTCCACGCTCAACACGATTGCCGAGGACGTGAAGATCCAGATCGAGTTCAATCCGAAGCGGGTGAACCAGTACCGGCAGCTCGGCTACGAGCAGCGCCAGCTCACGAAGGAACAGTTCCGTGACGATACGGTCGATGCGGGCGAGGTGGGGTCCGGCCAGTCGGTGACCGCGCTCTACGAGCTGGATCTGGCTCCGGTGAATCAACCGGTGCCATATTCGTTGCAGTCGCGGCTCGCGCCCGATGTGGATGACTGGCTGGCGGTCGCTCGGGTGCGGTACCGCCGGGTGGACAACGGGAAGATAGAGGAGATCGAGCAGCGGATCACCGCGAGTGACATCCTGTCCGCGTTCGATGCCGCCAGTCCGAGGTTCCGTCTCGCGGCCGGGGCGGCGGCGTTCGCGGAGATCCTGCGCGGCAGCCCGTTCGTGCAGGGCGTCGCCTTCGACGATGTGGCGGCGGTGCTGCGTCCGGTGGCCCTGGATCTGCACCTCGACCAGCGCATCCGCGAACTGGTGCAGATGGTGGAGACAGCCGGGGGACTGGCTCGGTGAGGGGGCGGGGGAGGCAGACGGATGACGGGTGAGCTGGAGAAAAATCGAATCGAACATCCAACACTCAACGTCC
>CAZZBA010000140.1:0-8239 GCA_964652765.1 uncultured Victivallales bacterium
CACAGAAACCTCTACGTGCAATATTCATCATGGTTCACTCTCTCTTGTGCCCAACAGTACTTATTATGCCTACTTCATTTTTTGCGCCCCCGTGTTTCACCAGGGGTCAGCATATAATTGTTGCAGATCGATTGTCAATCGCATAAAGTACGCCACTTTAGATGATTAAAGTCACTTTGAAAGGTGTAAGCCTAGCGGCGAAGTAGGCTTTATGCAGATTGCCAGGTAGGCTTTATGCACTCACCAGGAAATGATCGCCAGCATGACTGCATAAAGCCTACCTCGCAGGTTAAAGAGCAAAGGATCCAGCGATGAATGACCCGGTTTTTAGCGATTTTACCAAGGCACGGCGCGGAAGAAAGGTGCCGACGGTGCTGACACAGGAGGAGTGCAAGCGGCTTTTCGACGCCATGGACGGAACCTACCGGCTGATGACGCAACTGATGTATGCGGCCGGGCTGCGGCTGACGGAACTGCTACGGTTGCGTGTGCAGGATGTGGATCTGGAGCGTCGGCAACTTAGCATCCAGTTCGGCAAAGGCGGAAAGAGTCGGTATTCGATGATACCCGAAAAACTGGTTCCGCTTTTGATAGCGCATCGGGAGCGGCTGCGGGAACTGCATAAGCGCGACCGCGAAGCGGAATTGCCGGGGGTCGAATTGCCGGAAGCACTGGAGCGGAAGTGGCCGAAGGCGGGGGAGAAATTCGTCTGGTTCTGGTTCTGGCCCTCGCGCAACCTGATGCGCGATCATCGTAATGGTATTGTGCGGCGGCACCATGTGCTGGATGTGACGTTCCAGAAGGCCATCAAGGAGGCGGTGGAAAAAGCGGGGTTTGACAAACGGGTCTCGTCGCATACACTGCGGCATTCGTTCGCCACGCATCTATTGGCCAGCGGAACGGGAATTCGTGATGTGCAGGATTTGCTGGGCCATGCGGATATATCGACCACGGAAATCTATCTCCACACGGCAAAATATACGGGAGTGGGCGTGAAAAGTCCATTTGACCTGTTTTAGGAGGAAACGCATGAACATCGTTTACTGTCGGGCGGGCGGACTGCTGGCTGTCGCGGCGGTGGTGATCGCGCTGCCGTTCGTGTTCCGGCGGGACCGGCTGGAAAGCGACTGGAGGCGCGGGGATCCGGAACTGATCGTCATCAGCCCGCACAACGAGGCTATCCGTACCGAATTCGCGACGGCATTCAGCACCTGGCATCAGCGCCACTACGGGCAGCCGGTACGTATCGACTGGCGCAGCATCGGCGGCACGACCGAGATCATGCGCTACCTGGAGGCCGAGAGCATGGCCGCCTTCAAGGCCTGGCGCAAGGCCAACGGCCAACCCTGGCCCGAAGGGGCTGAAAACTTGACGCTGGACCGGCGTTTCGATGCCGCCAAGTCCCCGGCAGACGACACCGAACGCGAGCGGTGGCTTCAGCAGCGCGACCTGCATACCGCGTTCCGCGGCAGCGATGATCCGATGGCCTTCGGGTGCGGCATCGACCTCTTCTTCGGCGGCGGGACGTACGACCATGGCGCGGCAGCGGGAAAAGGATTCACCGTCGCGCCCTGGCCGGCAACGCAACCGCCCGACGAGATTGTTTCCGCCGGCGGCGTCGGGCGTTTTCCCGCCAGCGCCGGTGGCGAGGTCTGGCGCACGGACACCTTCTTCGGCACCGTCCTGAGCACGTTCGGCATCTGCTACAACCCCGACCGGCTGCGCGACCTGGGTATCGCGCAAACCCCGGCAACATGGACCGACCTGGCGGACCCGCTTTATTTCGGTCAGATCGGCGTCGCCGACCCCACCAAGAGCGGCAGTATCGCCAAGGCATTCGAGATGATCATCCACACCGAATGCCTGAAGGCGGTCGAGAGCGCTGGCTATGCCGGAAAGGCCGATGCATACGAAGCACTTATCGCCGGTGCCGGACTGCCACCGGGTATCATGCCACCAACCGTACCGGACGCCTACCAGAAGGCGGTCGAGCAAGGCTGGGAGGCGGGCATCCGCCTGATCCAGCGGATCAGCGCCAATGCGCGCTACTTCACGGACGGGGCAGGCAAGGTCCCGATCGACGTCAGCGCGGGCGATGCCGCCGCCGGCATCGCCATCGACTTCTTCGGACGGTACCAGGCCGGATCCACACGCGACCGCCACGGGCAGCCGCGCATGGCCTACATCACGCCGATCGGCGGTTCCGGGGTCAGTGCCGACCCGATCAGCCTGCTGCGCGGGGCCCCGCACCGCGAGCTGGCCGTGCGCTTCATCCGCTTCGCGCTCGGCACCGAAGGCCAGCGCCTCTGGACCTACCGAGCCGGGACGCCGGGCGGACCGGTCAAGTACTCCCTGCGCCGGTTGCCCATTCGCCGCGATTTCTACCCCGATCCGGCGGATCCCATCCAGCACGCGGTGCATCAGGAGCACCTCCACCACAGCGCCGATGCGCTCGACAATCCGGCGGTCGACCCCTATGCCCTCGCGCAGCGCTTCACCTACCAGCCACGCTGGACCGCCGGACACTTCAACATCCACCGCGACCTGATCCGCGCCATGGGCATGGATGCCGCCACCGAGTTGAAAGCCGCCTGGCAGGCGATCCACGCGCATCCCGATCCCGAGCGCCGGGCGCGCGCGCTCGCCTTGCTCGAACGCCTGCCCACCCGCCCCGAACCGCTCGATTGGAAAAGCGCGCTCACCCTCTCCAACCGCCACTCGCGCCTCGACACCATGCGCGAATGGACCCTGTTCTACCGCCAGAGCTACCGCGAGGCACTGGCCTCATTGACGGAGGAATCGCCATGAACCAGAACCGTGCACGCCTCGTATTCGCCCTCACCGTCCTCACATTCGGCCTGCTGTTCTTCTGGCCGCTGTCGCGCGTGATCGCCGGCGGCTTCTTTACCGACGGCGGCTTCACCCTCGAATTCCTCTTCGGTGTGTTCCGCAATCCGGTCTATGCCGAAGGGCTGCGCAACAGCCTGCTGATCGCCATCGGCACCACGACCCTTACGCTGCTGATCGCCCTGCCGCTGGCCTGGATGAGCACGCGGTTCGATTTTCACGGCAAGCGCCAGCTCTGCGCCCTGCTGCTGCTGCCGATGATCCTGCCGCCGTTTGTCGGCGCGATCGGCTTCCAGAAGATCCTGGGGCAGTACGGCGCGCTCAACGCCGCGCTGGGGCTGGGCCCCATCGACTGGCTGGGGCACGGGCGCTACTTCGGGGTGATCCTGCTGCAGGCCTTGTCACTTTATCCCGTGCTCTATCTCAATGCGTCCGCCGCCCTGGCCAATGTGGATCCGGCGATGGAGGAAGCCGCCGCCAGCATGGGTTGCGCCGGTTTCTCGCGGTTCCGCCGCATCACGCTGCCGCTGATCATGCCCGGGCTCTTCGCCGGCGGCACGATTGTCTTCATCGCCGCCTTCACGGAACTGGGCACACCGCTGATCATGAACTATAACCGCTGCGCACCGGTCCAGGTCTTCGACGCGCTCAAGGAGATCTCCTCCAGCGCCTTCCCCTATGCGCTCGTGTTCGTGATGCTCTCGTGCAGCATGCTGCTGTACATGGCGGGCCGCCTGGCGTTCGGGCGCCATGCCTATGCGATGCAGGCCAAGGCATCGACGGGAGCGGTCACCCGGCAGGCGCGCGGCCTGGCTGGCCTGCTGGTGCCGGGCTGCTTCATCGCCATCGTCGCCGTCGCCCTGCTACCCCATATCGGCGTGGTGCTGACCAGCTTCAGCGTCCCCGGCGGCTTGTACCGCACGCTGCTGCCCGAGGCCTGGACGACGGCGAACTATGCCGACGCGCTCGGGCATGGCATGACACTGCGCAGCATCCGCAACAGCCTGGTGTTCTCGGGCCTGGCGGTGCTTTTCAATATCGTCTTCGGCCTGGCGATCGCGTTCACGGTCGTGCGCTCGCGCCTGCGCTTCCGCGGGGTGCTCGACACGCTGGCGATGCTGCCGCTGGCGGTGCCCGGCCTGGTGATGGCCTTCGGCTACCTGTCGATCAGTTCCATGCTCAGCAACCAGGCGTGGGTGAAGGAGAGTCCGTTCTGGCTGGGGATCTTCGATGTGCGCGTCAATCCGGCGTTTTTCCTGGTGATCGCCTACGGGATCCGCCGCCTGCCCTACATGGTGCGTAGCGCCGTGGCGGGCCTGCAGCAGACCTCCGAGACGCTGGAGGAGGCGTCCGCCAACATGGGAGCGTCACCGGGCGTCACCTTGCGGCGCATCACCCTGCCGCTGATCACCGCCAATCTGATCGCCGGCACGCTGCTGGCCTTCGCCTTCAGCATGCTGGAAGTCTCCGACAGCCTGATGCTGGCCCAGCGCGCGGATTACTATCCCATCACCAAGACGATCTACGAGCTGTTCCAACTGATCGGCACCGGCACCTACGTCGCCGCCGCGCTAGGCGTCTGGGCGATGCTGTTCCTGGCCGTGGTGATCCTCGGCTGCAGCCTGCTGCTCGGCCGCCGCATGGGCGCGATCTTCCGGATCTAGCTCCACGGCCTTGGCGGCCATGGCTACAGTCAGTTTCTCCACGGCCTAGGCGGCCATGGCTACAGTCAGTTTCTCCACGGCCTAGGCGGCCATGGCTACAGTCAGTTGCCGATACGGCCCTTGCTGGAGGGGATGCCCGCGTCGCGCGGGTCGGCTTCGAGTGCCATGCGCATCGCGCGCGCCAGGGCCTTGAATACCGACTCGTAGGCGTGGTGCGCCTCCTGGCCGAGCAACTGCTCGATGTGCAGGTTCATGCGCGCCTGGACCACGAAGGCCTGGAAGAAATCGTCGAACAACGCCAGCTCGAAATCCAGCAGCTTGCGCTTCTTGCAGGCCATGTTCTTGACCAGGTACGGGCGCCCGCCCAGATCCACAACCACCCGGCAAAGCGACTCGTCCATCGGCACATAGAAGAACCCGTAGCGGCGGATGCCCTTGCGGTCGCCCAGCGCACGATCGATCGCCGTCCCCAGCGCCAGGCCGACATCCTCCACCGTGTGGTGGTAATCGACGTCCAGATCCCCCGTCGCCTTCACTTGCAGGTCGATCAGGGAATGCCGAGAGAACAGCTCCAGCATGTGATTCAGGAACGGCAGTCCCGTATCGACGGCATAAACGCCGGTCCCGTCCAGGTTCACCTCGATGCGGATCCTTGTCTCGCGTGTCTAGCGTGTCTCCGTAGCCGTCCTTGTCTTTTTCATCACGCCTCCCCTTCCGTGCACTTGAAGTCCTTCAGGCTGAGCTGGATCGTGTCCTTTCCCATGTAGGTGTTCTGCTGCACCTGGAAGAGCAGGTCATGTCCATTGCGCCCCAGTTTGCGTCCGGCCATGCCGAACCCGATCGCGTCCATCTGCGTCGCCCCGCAGGAGACAATCATCTTGAGGTGATTGCTGCCAACCAGTTTCGGCTGCCCGAGGATGCGGACGCCCCTGACCCCCCAGATCGGGGTCGGGTTGCCAAGCCCAAGCGGGCGCAGCGCCTCGACGGATTCGATCAGAGCCTGGTCGGCGTCGGCGAGGGAGATCCAGGCATCCACGGTATGCGTCAGCCCGAGATCCTCGTCATCTATCAGCCCTTTGCAAGCCTCGTTGAACCGGGTCCGGAAGGCCTCGATGTTTTCTTCCCGGATGGATAGGCCCGCCGCCTGGGTATGTCCGCCATAGGCCACCAGCAGATCCGCGCAACGATCAAGGATCGTGACCAGATTGACAGAACTGACGCTGCGGCAGGAGGCACGCCCGAGGCCATTCTCGTCGATCGAGATCACCACCGCCGGCCGCTTGAAGCGCCCGGCGAGCCGCGCCGCCACGATGCCGATGGTGCCGATATGCCATCCCCGCCGACTGGCCACCAGCCCGAAGGACTGGCGGGGATCAAACGCGGCCTCGATCTCGGACGCCGCTTCCTCGATGATGACCTCCTCGATCCGCTTGCGCTCACGGTTGCTGGCATCCAGCTGGCCGGCCAGCCGCCTGGCACGCGCCGGATCGTCCGTCATCAGTAATTCCAGGCCCACGTCCGCACTCCCCAGCCGTCCGGCGGCATTCAGGCGGGGCCCGATCAGGAACCCGAGATGATAGCAGTCCAGCCGCGTCCGGATACCGGCCACCCGCACGAGGGCCTGGATGCCGCAGCGTGCAGAGGAACCGTTCAGGCGGTTAAGGCCGTGCCGCACCAGCGTGCGGTTCTCGCCGGTCAGCGGAACCACGTCCGCTACCGTTCCGATCGCCACCAGGTCCAGGTATTCGCGCAAGTCAATCGCCCCGGCCACCTCGCGCCCGTCGGCAAGCGCCTGCTTCACCAGCCCGTGGCAGAGTTTGAACGCCACGCCCACCCCCGCCAGCGGTTCAACTTCCGCTGGCGCGCCAAGCTTTGGATTGATCACCGCGACGGCAGCCGGCAGCGTCAAGCCCTGGCCTTCATGGTGATCGGTGATGATCACGTCAATGCCCTGGGCTGCCGCATCGGCGACCGCCTCGATCGAGCGCGTCCCGCAGTCCGCGGTCACAATCAGCGAGGGATGCGTCTCCTCGATCACCTTGCCCAGCGCACCGATCAAGAAACCGTACCCGTCCTCCAGCCGACGGGGGAGGAACGAGCTCGCTACGGCACCGAACCGTGTGAGGACGAGCATGAGCATGGCTGTGCTCGTCACCCCGTCGCAATCGTAATCGCCGTAGACGGTAATCCGCTCGCCAGCATCGATGGCGCGCCAGATCCGGTCGACCGCCTCGCGCATCCCGTGCATCTCGAACGGATCCGACAGGTCACTGAGGCGAGGATGAAGAAACCGCTCAGCCGCCGCCGGCGAGTCAATCCCGCGCGAGAGCAGCACTTTGGCCACAGGCAAGGGAAGGGCGAGCGCAGAGGCCAATGCCCGTGCGCGCGCCTCGTCCACCTCGACAGTTACCCATTGTGCGATTTCCTCTTCCATCGACTAAACCTGGGCTGCTTCGACGGCGAAGGCCGGTTTCCGCCCGCGATACCAGAGGATCGCCACCGGTGTCGCGATGAAGACCGTGGAATAGGTCCCCGCCACCACACCGACACACATCGCCAGTGCGAAATCGAAGATCGCACCGCCGCCGAAGATCAGCAGCATGACCACGGTGATCAGGGTGGTGAATGACGTCAGGATCGTGCGACTGAGCGTCTGGTTGATGCTCAGATTGCACAAATCCCTGAAACTGGTCTTCTTCGTATCCAGTTTCAGGTCTTCACGAATCCGGTCAAAGATCACAATTGTATCGTTCACGGAGTAGCCGACAATCGTCAGCAGCGCCGCCACGATCGTCAGGCTGATCTGGGTGCCCATCAGCGAGCAGATCCCGAGCGTCACGAGCACGTCGTGCACCAACGCCACCACCGCACCGAGCGCAAACCCGAACTCGAAACGCCAGGTGACGTAGATGATCATGCCGATCATGCCGAGCACCACGGACCAGACCGCGCTGCGCTTGAGTTCGCTGCCGATCTGGGAACCGACCTCGTCCACCTGAGAGACCGTGAATCCGGCCTGCGGAAATGCCTTGAGCAGCTCCCGGTGAATCACCTCTGAAGGTTTCTCGCCGTTTACAAGAACCGCCCCCGATTTGATCTGCAGCGAGGTCGCGACCTTGCTATCCAGTTCCGTCTGGTACTGGATCACCGGCTCCACAACGCCCGCGTTCTCAAGCGTTGAGCGCAGTTCATCCACCGGCACCGGAACGTCGCCCTGCGTGGGCGCAAACATGAACGTCGTCGCCGAACCGCCCGTGAAATCCACACCGAACACACTTGCTGGAGCCCGCACGGCGCGCACCGTCAGCAATCCACAGGTGGCAACGATAATCACCAGCGACAGGATCGTGGCCGGCGCACACTTGCCAATGAAATCGATATGCGTGTTGGCTTTGACAAACGTCAGCATCCGGAGTGATTTGATCGATGTCTTCGCGGCCATCAGGCCGAAGACCAGCTTCGTCACCACCAGGGCGGTGTACATGCTGACCACGATACCGCCGCAGAGCGTAACAGCAAAGCCGCGGATCGGACCGGTGCCGAAGATGAACAGGATCACACCCGTCATCAGCGTGGTCAGGTTGGAGTCCACAATCGCCAGGAAGGCGCGGTCATAGCCCGCCGTCACGGCCGCCAGGAACCGTTTGCCTGCCCTCTGCTCCTCCCGGATGCGTTCAAAGATCAGCACGTTCGCATCCACCGCCATGCCGATGGTCAGCAGGATGCCC
>CAZZBA010000140.1:8249-9946 GCA_964652765.1 uncultured Victivallales bacterium
AGAGTCAGTACCGGCAGCGTGATCGCGCCGCCGCCCTTGCCCATGCTCATGAAGCCGGCAGCCAGGATCATACCCAGCGGCAGCAGCAGCAGGTTAAGCACCAGCGCCACGTTGGCCACGACACCGGCCAGCATGTAATAAACACACATGAACAGCACGACACCGATAAAGCCCATTATGACCGACTTCAACCCGCTGTCGATGGAGTCCTTGCCCAGGCTCGGGGCGACGAAGCGTTTCTCCTCGATCCGCACACGGGTCGGCAACGCGCCGGAACGCAGGACATTGACCAGCCGCTTGGCCTCGGCCATCTTGAAACTGCCGGTGATCTGCGCACGCCCGCCGCGGATCGGCTCCTTGATGCGCGGCGCGGAATACAGCGTGCCGTCAATCACGATCGCCAGTTGGCGCTCACCCGAGGGATTCAGGGACCCGCCCGGCGCGTACTGCGTGGTAATCTCCTCGAAGCGCGCGGCACCGCCGCCAGTGAACTCGAGACCGACCGCCGGCTGGTTCAAGTCGGTCATCTCCAGCCGGGAGTTCTTCAAATCGCGGCCCTGGAGGACCGCATGGCGATTGACGAAATACGGGCTGTATACCAGATGTCCCTGGACCTCCTCCTCCTGGAAAAGGTACTCGTAGCGCGGATCCGGGGCCTCGAAAAGCCCCTGCTTCTCCCGGAAGGCGGCATCCCGCTTGTCGGCCGGCACGTCATCGGTCATACTGCAATACCGGCGACCCTCGAGGGTGACGATCTGCCACCCCGGCGGTACCTTGCCGCTGTCGAGCAGGCGATCGATCAGTTCCTGGCTGCGTTCATGCACCATGCGGAACTCAAGGAAGCCGACGCTCAGGATAAGCTGCTCGGCCTCGTCGCGTTTCTCCTCGCCGATGCCCGGGAGCTGGATCTCGATCCGGTCGGCTTTCTTGACGATGCTGGGCTCCTCGATCCCGAGGCGGTTCAGGCGGTTGCGCAGCACCTCGATCGAGCGGTCCAGCGCGCCGTCCAGCGCATCCTTGACCTGGACATCCAGCTCGATATCGCTGAGCTTGCCCCCTTCATCCCCCGAACGGATATCGCTGGCGATCTTCTCCTCATCGACCTTGACGACAAAACTGATCCCGCCTTTCAGGTCCAGGCCGAAACGCACCTTGTCGTTCCACGGGATCACGCGCGAAAGCGATCCACCCAGCAACGCCACCAGCAATATCCAGTTCCACCAAGCATGTTTACTCATCTGTTCACTTCCTCGCAATACCCGTTCTTTTTCCAAAACGCATGCCCCAGACGGCATCCGCCGCCCCTTGAAACGCTACTTCTTCTCCTCTTCCTCGACCCGGTCGCCCTTTTCCAGCACGCTCGATACCGACGCGCGCAACGCCTCGACCTTCACGTTGTCGGCCAGCTTGATCACAAACGTGGTTTCCTTCACATTCGTGATCGTGCCGACCAGCCCCCCGCCGAAGATCACCTTCGCCCCGCTCTTGAGGTTCTCGATCATCTGCCGGCGCTCCTTCTCCTTGCGCTGCTGCGGCCGGATCATCATGAAATACATCACGCCGATGATCAGCACCATCGGCATCATCATCTGCATCAACCCGCCCGCGGCCGGTCCGAAAAACGCTATCATTTCCAATCCCTGCATAATCCTCGCTCCTTATCTATTCAACCTCATTGCCGCCCACCGGCCTTGTGC
>CAZZBA010000141.1:0-7474 GCA_964652765.1 uncultured Victivallales bacterium
GGGTGGAATTGATCACGACCCGCAATCGCGTTTCCATGATCTCGGTGTTGTTCCATCGCGAGGGCCATGTACGCATCCGCCTGCATGAACAGTTCCTGGAGGCACCGCCTCCGGTCCTCGAGGCATTGGCGCTTTACCTGCGCACGCGCCATCGTCGCGCCTGGACGGTGGTTGCCTGCTACGCGCGACGCATCCGCGTGCCAGCGGACGAGTCTGGCGCGGTGGCGCGCCGCCTGCAGACTCGCGGGCAGGTGCATGACCTGCGTGAGATTGCCGACGAGATCAATGCCCGGTTTTTCAACGGCAGGGTGAAATGCGAAATAGGCTGGGGCGCGCGTCGTCCGCGCACCCGCCGCCGCTCACGCTCGCGCTCGATACGCTACGGGTCCTGGTCTCCAGCCACGCGGACCGTGCGGGTCCATCCACTGCTGGATGACGCGCGTGTGCCGCGGGCTTTTGTCGCCTACATCCTGTTTCACGAGATGCTGCATGCCGTGGTCCCCGCCGAGCAGCGTACCGGGCGGCGCGTTGATCATAGTGCATTGTTCCGTCAGCAGGAGTCGCATTACCCGGATATCGAGGGGATGCGCCGGCTGTCGCGGTCCCTGCTGCATGTCCTGCTGGACTGAATCTACACGAGCGTCGAGAACACGACACCGGCGTCTTTCAGTGCCTTTGCCAGGTTATGCGCGGCGGGCGTGACGGCGGCTGCCGGTCCGGATACGCCGAGGTGCAGTTCATATCCGCCTTTAAGCGGCATGGCGATAGGAAGGCTCGAGAAGCTGACGTCTGGATGCTCGCTGACGAACCGTTCCATCAGGTCGCACAGGTCCGCCTCGCGTGCACCGACCGCGACATACGTCACCGAGGCTTGTTCGTGGCCTCTTTCGTAATAGGTTTCCAGGACCCACTGCATCATCGGCTTTGCCATATTGGGGAATCCCGGCATGAAATACCCGTTGACGACACTGAAGCCGGCCACGTTGTTCACTGGATTGGGAATCAGTAATGCCCCCTGTGGGAATTCCGCCATGCGCAGCCGTGCCGGGTTGGATTGGTCGCCGAATTTGCGGCGCAGGATCTCGGTGCCTTCCGGATGGGGTACAAGCGGCAGGCCTGCGGCGACTGCCGCGCACTGGCGGGTGATATCGTCAGGCGTGGAGCCGATCCCGCCGCAGCAGAAGAAGGGACAGCCTGCCTTATGCATGGCCCATTCAAGCTGGCTCGTGATGACCGATTCGTTGTCCGGCAGCACCAGCGAATAGGTTAGTGTAAGGTTGTGCTGACGTAACAGCATGCGTGCATTCTCGAAATTGGCATCCGTGCGCAGTCCGTCAAGAATCTCATTCCCGATAATCATCAACCCGATCGACGTTACCGTTGTTTTCATGGCCGTAGCTTGCAGGATTGTGCGTTCCGATGTCGAGCTTGAAAATTTGCTTTGGCGTTGCCAGGTATGGTGCTATTCTCGCGCCCTGTGAAAACGATACTTTTCGTGTCCAATTTGTTTCCGCGTCCAGACGCGTCCCGTAATGGCATGTTCAATCTGGCTTTTGCCGGGGCGCTGCACGCTCGTCTATTGCCGGGTGGTGGCGGGGTGGATGTGCTGGTCCCCGTACCGGAGTGGCGGTTCTGGCGGTGGCGGCGGATTCGTGGCTGGGCACTGCCTGTCGAAGCAGCGCAGGTTTGCGGGGAAACCCTTCGCGTCCGGTATGTCCCTTGCTTTTACCTGCCCCTTGTCGGGCGGTCATTATCTTTTCTTTGGTACGCGGCCGCCTTCCGTTCCGTCCTGGATTATGCCAGTGGCTGTGATGTTGTCATCGCAAGCTGGCTTTACCCGGATGCGGTGGCTGCGTCGTATCTGGCATCACGGCTGGCCAAGCCCTGCTGGATCCGCCTGCATGGATCGGATCGTTTTCACCTGGATGCCCCGATTCGCGGGCGGGTTTGTCAACGTGCGGTGGCAAGAGCGGCGGGGGTGATTGTCAACGCTGCTTTCATGAAGAACGAACTCGTGCGCCGCGGTATTCCTGGGGAACGCATTGCCGTTGTGCCGAATGGCATCGATCATGCTGTATTTCATCCGGGTGATGAGGCGTGTCGGGATGCTTGGACGATCCTCTGGATCGGAAATATGGTGCCGATAAAAAGGCCCGAGCTTGCCATGCATGTTTTTTCCGGTCTGATCCGCGTAAATGAGACGAGTCGCGCTCTCCTTGGGAAGCGTTTACAACTGGTGCTGGCGGGGGCCGGACCGATGCGAAGGCGGTTGATGCATCTCGCCAAGCACCTACGCATTGAAAAGCAGGTTACCTTCACGGGCAGTCTTTCGCGCCAGGAGGTCGCGTCATGGATGCGCAGTGCCGCTGTCCTTTTGTTGACAAGCCGGTCTGAAGGGATGCCGAACGTCGTGATCGAAGCTCTCGCTTGCGGGACGCCTGTTGTATCCACGTATGTCGGAGATGTTCCTGGGATCCTATCCGGAAATACAAACGGATATATTGTTCATGACGATGTGGGCGATGGACTTGCGCATGGCCTGACGGAGGCGTTGACGAAGACACTTGATGCGAAGTGGGATCGGAATGCCATTCAAGCATCCGTTTGTGTTCACGACTGGAGTCGTGCGGCGGCTTCCGTACAGCAACTCATCGAGGCGACGGACTTGGAAGGGAAAACGTGAAAAGCGAAAGAATTCATTTGCGGGATGACGTGTTTATTGTCGCGTTCACAAAGGACTGGGGCGATGTGCCTACCTGCACAACGCACATCCTGAGGGAAATGGCGAAAACAATTCCAGTCCTGTGGGTGTGCTCGATTGGCACGCGCAAGCCCCAGGTCGGATCCCTGAAGGATTGGCGGCGTTTGCTGCATCGGATTGCCACTGGACTTCAGAAAGCAGTCCCGAAAGAAAATCGTCTCCGCGTTCTGCGTCCGATTCTTGTGCCGAAAGCCGAATGGAGATTCTGCCGTTGGCTCAATCGCCTCCTGTTCCGGCTTTATCTCTGGCGGGAGGTCCCTCGATCCTTCAAAGGCACGATTGAATACTGGTGTTTCGTGCCGAACGCAGTGGACCTATTGCCGGCAAGGGCGGATGAATCGGTTTGCGGAAACAGTAAGGATGTAGCCTGCCGGATTATCTACTATTGTGCTGATGACTGGACGAAGTTCCATAATCTGGACGGTGCCTGGATGTCGGAGAAGGAATCCTGGCTCATCAAGCGTGCAGATGCCGTTTTCGCCACATCTCGCTATCTGGTCGAGAAGTTCAATGCGATTTGCCAAGGGGCCGTGGCTCCTCCGGTTGTCTATATGCCCCATGGCGTGGATTACGAAGCCTTTGCCAAGGCGTTGGACCGGAAGTTGCCGTTGCCGGCGGATCTCGCAGGCATTGCAAAGCCAATTGTAGGCTTTTACGGCAACCTGCATGCCTGGGTCGATTTCGCGTTGATCGCGCGTCTGGCGGCGGCACGCCCGGATTGGGCTTTTGTCCTGATTGGTGAGATCTACGAGGATGTGAGTGATCTTCGCCTTCTCGGGAATGTGCATTTACTGGGACGGCGTGAACATGCGATGCTGCCCGATTATTGCCGCGGATTCCAGGCGGCGATCATCCCGTATGACCTGTCGCATGCCAGGATGGAGAGTGTCAATCCGGTGAAAGCCAAGGAATTGCTGGCGGCTGGCGTACCTGTGGTGGCCTCGCCCGTGCCCGAACTGGCACAGTATGGTGCCGATGTCATGCTTTGCGAGAGCGATGAGGCGTGGGTTTCCTCGCTTGCGCATCAACTGCAATTATCGGAGGACGCTCGCAACCTGATTTCACAGCGTGTCGCGAATGAAGGTTGGGGGAGCAAGGTGTTGGAAATTAGGCGTAGCATCGGAGGGGAACCCGCCCCTGGCCCCTCCTTGGAGGGGAACTAGGTTGGCTTTTGGAAAGGTCACCTCCTTGGAGGGGTGCCCGTAGGGCGGGGTGGGATTCCTCGAGCGTGAAGGTGTGTCATGTTCGCCATGCCTTTCTTTCAAACACTTAATCAACTCCATATTCCACAGAAGTCCCGATACAGTTGCTGTTTTCTGGACAAGTACTGTCGATGCCATTAGTCTTGGTCAGCATGCTACTGAAGAGGTCGTCGTTTCCTGGATAAGCGGGTAATCATGGTTGAGTCACAAGGAACAGGGGTGGGAGAATCGCGGGCTCTGACGGTCACCGAACTGACGCGCCGCATCAAGGGGGCGCTGTAACGGGCGTTCGGGTCGGTCGAGGTCGAAGGCGAGATCTCGAACCTGACCCGCCCGGTCTCGGGGCATCTCTATTTCACGATCAAGGATGAAGGCGCGCAGATCAGCGCGGTGATGTTCAAGGGCAGCCAGCGGATGATGCGCTTCGAGCCCCGCAACGGCATGGTGGTGCGCGCCACCGGCGACGTCACGGTCTATGAGAAGCGCGGCAACTACCAGATTCTGGTGCGTTCGATGGAAGAGGGGGGGCAAGGTAGCCTGCAGGCCCGCTTCGAGGCGCTGAAGAAGAAACTTGCCGAGGAAGGACTTTTCGCGGTGGAACGCAAACGCCCGCTGCCGCTGCTGCCGCAGCATGTCGGCGTCGTGACCTCGGCGTCCGGCGCGGCAATCCGCGATATCCTGAATGTCGTCACGCGCCGGTTCCCGAATCTGCATCTGTTGCTGGCGGCGGTGAAGGTGCAGGGGGTGGGGGCGGCCGAGGAGATCGCGGCGGCGATCGATCGCCTGAACGAGATCGGCGGGCTCGATGTGCTGATCGTCGGCCGCGGCGGCGGCAGTCTCGAAGACCTGTGGTGCTTCAACGAGGAGGTTGTCGCCCGGGCGGTGGTCCGGTCGCGCATTCCCGTGATCTCGGCGGTCGGTCACGAGATCGATTTCACGATCTGCGACTTTGTTGCCGATCTGCGCGCGCCGACGCCGTCGGCGGCAGCGGAACTGGTGGTGGGCTGCAAGGATGCATTCCAGGAGACTCTGGCGCAATTGCAGCGGCGCCAGGCGGCCGCGATGCAGCGGGCCCTGGTAACGGCCCGTCATCGGATGGAGCGGGCTGCGCACAGCTACGTCTTCCGCGAACCGGCCAATGCCGTTGCCCGTCATCGCCAGCGACTGGACGCGGTGGAGCTGCGGCTGGGGCAACTGCTGCGCAGTGCCTTGCAGGCTCGGCAGCAGACGCTCGACTGGCTGGGGGGCCGGTTGCAGCAGCGTTCGCGCTACGCGATGCAGGATGGTCGACGGATCCTGCAGGATGCCGGTGGCAAGATGGGATATGCGCTCAAGCTGGCCTGCCAGTCGCGCCTGCAGGATGTCAAACGGCTGGAGATGCAGTTGAGGGCACTGAGTCCTCTGGCGGTACTGCAGCGCGGCTACAGCGTGACCCGGCTGGCAGACGGTCGGCTGGTCAGCCGCGTGGATCTGGTGCCGGTAGGTGAAGACCTGGTCACGCAACTGGCGGATGGATTTGTCAAATCAAAGGTGACGGCGGTTGAATGCCGGAAAGGAAGTGATCAATGAGCGAGAAGAAAGCCAGTGGGGCTTCATTCGAGAAGTCCATGGAGCGGCTGGAAACCATCGTGGCGGATATGGAAAATGGGGCGCTGAGCCTGGATGCTATGATCAAACAGTTCGAGGAAGGACAGTCGCTGATCCGTTTCTGTAGCAGCAAGCTTGATGAGGTGGAGCGCAAGATCGAGCGGCTGCTGACCGGAAAAGGTCCCGTCGAGACGGAACCCTTCCCGGCGGACGAACCGGAGACGGAGGTGCCTAAACCCGAGGCCCCCAAGCCGGATGCGCCCAAGCCGGATTATTCCGGCCAATTGTTCGGCGAATAAGCAGGGGGATTGGCCACAAAAGGCACAAAAACCACAAAAATATTCTTCTTGATATTATTCGTTGCGTCCCTGATTCGTTGTGTAACCCCAAACCGAATATGTCCACAACGAATGAGGGACGCAACGAATATGGATGTTGTCTTGCAGCAGCTTCCCTTTTTTTGTCTTATGTGCCTTTTGTGCCACATCCTTGCATTTGATCAGAGCACTTTCGTCCCCAGTACGGTTCCGTCCAGGCCGACCGTGGCTTCCTCGATCACCAGATCCTGGCGCCCGCTGCGTTGCCGGGCCTCCTGCACGATGTGGGTAAGCCCGCCGCAGCAGGGAACCTCCATGCGTACGATGATCGCTTTCGGGATCGTCGGATCCTTGAAGATCTCGCCCAGTTTCGCGGCGTAGGGCTCGGTCCGGTCAAGCTTCGGGCAGGCAACGATGACACTGCGGCCTTTCATAAAGCGCCAATGGACATCGGCTGAAGCGATGGGCGAGCAGGTGCTCAGGATCGCCATTTCCTTGTGGTGGAAGAACGGCGCACCCGGTTGCACGAGATGAAGCTGTACCGGCCATTGTTCCAGGTTCGAAGACAGGATCTGGCCAGGCAGACCGGCTGCCGGTGTTGGTGCGGATGGCTTCGCGTCCGGGGCGGCCATGCGCATACGCGAGCCCGGACATCCGCCGCCATGCACCTGCGGGGCCAGCCGGGGAGTGGGCGGCAGGGGAACGGGGTGCTCGCCGCGGTCATGCGCGGCATTGGCGGCGTCCATCCGCCGTACCGCCTCGATGCCCTGGCTCAGAAGCAGGTTCTGGCGGGTGGCCTCGACATCGAACTCGTCGGCATCGCGTTCGACGATCTTCAAAGCCCCGGTGGGACATGTCCCGATGCAGTCGCCGAACCCGTCGCAGAACTGTTCCTTGACCAGCTTGGCTTTTCCGTTGACAAGCTGTAGGGCGCCTTCCGCGCAGCCGGTGGTGCAGTTACCGCAGCCGTTGCATTTGCTTTCGTCAATCGTAATGATCTTGCGTGTGGCCATGTCGTGCTCCTTGCGTTGTTATTGTGGTTCATGCATCAACGATGGGGCATAGACTATTGCCTGATCGACCGAATGACCTTGATAAAAGTCAAGGCACTCATATTATTCTCACGAGTCGTTGCTGAGCAGAGCCTCGTAGTCATCGGAGGTGTCATCGAGCAGGGCCAGTATGGAGGTGTCGATGGCTTCCAGGGCAGCCTCGATGGCCGTGTCGATTGGATCAAGCCCGGCCAGATTATTCGGCTCCGAGACCGTTGGCGACCAGACCGCGAGAAAGAGAGTCGCGCAGAGCGCAAGAACGGCCGCTGCCGCAGCTATGGCGATGCCGAACGGCGGAAGCCGGAAGTGAATCAACTGCGCGATCCTGCCGCCCCGGGGCTGGGCGATCTCTGCCGCCTGCCTGATGCGCTGCGTGACGGATGGGCTCGGCAATGGGGCGTCTTCCGTGGCCTGTTGCCATGCGTCGCGTAGGGCATCCATTTTTCTTGCTTCCTCGCGGAACGTTGGCTCGGCGGCCAGCGTCGCCTCCAGAAGCTTGCGGTCCTGTGACGAAAGCTCGCCGCTTTGCCTCAGCAACAGCATTTTCTCGAGTTC
>CAZZBA010000141.1:7574-9743 GCA_964652765.1 uncultured Victivallales bacterium
GCATAGCTCATCCGGGCCAGAGCCGTGTTGATCGATATCTTCTGGATGCGGGCGATATCCTTGAATGGCAGGTCGGCCTCCATGCGCATCAGGAATACCTCACGCTGTTCCGGCGGCAATTGTCCGACGGCCGTCCGGATGCGGTGGTGCATGTCCTGCTCCTGCAGGGCATCTGCCGGTGACGGGGACTCGATCCCGCTCTGATAGACGAGTCGGTCCGTTGTGCTCTCGTCATCCATGGACACCTCCGGTTTGCGCCGTCTGGAACGGTCAATCACCAGATTATGGGCGATCCGGAACAGCCAGCTCAGGAATCGGTGGTCCCGGTAACGCGCCAAATTGTTGATGGCCTTGAGCCACACCTCCTGGAAAATCTCCTCTGCATCCTCGTTCTTGTTCGTCATGCGCAGGATGAACCCGAAAAGGGGACGGCGATAACGCTCGACCAGTTCGCTGAGCGCTTCCGTGTCGCCTTGGCGATAGCGTTCGATCTGTTCCGTGTCGGTTACCGTCTGCATCGCGTCCACATTCCCGATTCTCCCGAGTCCTGTTACATATAACGCGGATGCTAGCATTTTATTGCTGTAATGACAGATTATATGAAGACAGGCATGTGTTTTTTCCTTTCCTGGCCAAGGAAGGGCATGTACGCTCCGAGGTAGTCGCGTGGGGTAAACGCTTTCAGAGAGTAGGTCCTGTATGCAATTGAGGCAAAAAGGCTATGGTTACGTCAGTTTACTGACGTCCTGCACACATCTGGTGGGTCACTGGCGGCGATTTTGTGTGTCCGGTGCTGGAGCGGTGCTGCTGCTGTGCGTCTGCGCGATCCTGCTGGGCGGGTGCTCCCGCTTCCATCCACCGGCGGGCGTGAAGCCTCAGTCCGTGACGCTAATGACGACCGGCTACTGCAAATGCGGGGAATGCTGCGGTTGGAGGCGCAACTGGCTCCTGCGTCCGGTCTACGGCTACGGCCCGATGAAGGGCAAACCAAAAAAGATAGGGCAGACCGCCAGCGGCGTCCAGGCCGGGCGCGGGACGATCGCCGCCGATACCCGCCTTTACCCGTTCGGGACGATCATGTATGTCGAAGGCTACGGCTACGGCAGAGTCGAGGATCGCGGCGGCGACATCAAGGGGCAGCACATAGACCTTTTCTTCCGCACGCACCAGCAGGGGCTGGAGTGGGGGCGAAAAACACTTGAGGTCAAGGTCTGGTTACCGATCAAGTGATAATCACGAGCGGTAGTTCGGCGCTTCCTTCATGATCTTGATGTCGTGCGGGTGCGATTCACGGACGCCAGCCGACGAGACGCGCACGAATTTCGCGTTCCGCTGGAGCGCAGCAATGTCCCGGCTACCGCAGTAGCCGAGCGCGGAGCGGAGTCCGCCGCAGAACTGGGTCATGACGCTCTTGACGGTGCCGGCGTAGGGCACGATCCCCTCGATCCCCTGCGGGACCAGGTTGGCGGAATCGACATTGGCCTGTCCATAGCGCTCACGGCTGCCAGCCCCCTGCTGCATGGCGGCAAGGCTGCCCATGCCGCGGTAGGTGACATATTGCCGGCCCTGGTGGATGATCTTTTCGCCGGGGCTCTCTTCCGTGCCAGCCAGGATGGAACCGAGCATCACGCTGTCGGCCCCTGCCCCGATAGCCTTGGGCACATCGCCGGAATGCCGGATCCCGCCGTCGGCCACGATGGGCAGCGAGCCTTTGAGCGCCGCGAACGCGGCATGGATGGCGGATATCTGTGGAACTCCGACACCGCAGACCACGCGGGTCGTGCAGATCGAACCGGGACCGATGCCGACCTTCACGGCATGTGCCCCGGCATCACGCAGGGCGATCGCCGCGTCGCCGGTGGCGATGTTGCCAGCGATGATGTCAATGCCCGGATAATGATTGGCGATCCACCGCGTCATGGTGATCACCCCTTCGGAGTGACCATGCGCGCTGTCGACCACGATCACATCCACCCCTTCCTCGGCCAGGGCCTCCACGCGAGGTTCGTTGTTGGGGCTGACGGCGGCACCGACGCGCAGCCGGTATTTCGAATCGCGGTTGTACATCGGCTCGACGTTGCGCACCAGCGTGCTGACATCGGTGAAGCTGTACAGCCCGACCAGCTTGTTCTTGTCGACCAGCGGGAGCTTGCCGATCTTGTTGCGCAT
>CAZZBA010000142.1:0-2210 GCA_964652765.1 uncultured Victivallales bacterium
CCGCGCAGGAGCTGCAGGTAGGCTTCCAGCTCGTCCGGGTCGATGATGCTGTCCGGGATCGCCTCGTTGATGTCCTCGAACGTCAGGTAGCCCTGATCCTCGGCCAGCGCGATCAATTCCTTGATCTTCTGGTTGCGATTCTCGCGGGTATCCTTCTCGCCGGTGCCGCGGGCTTCCTTCGCGTATTCGGCGTGGATCTCCGCCTCGATGTCCTCCTGGCGGACATTGTCCGAGTCAAAAAGCTGCTGGGCCCGCTCCTCGGGAGTCAGAGGTTCCTCGATCTCGATGTCGTCACCCAGTGTGTCCCCGGTATCGTCCCCGTCCGGGAAAAGCCGGTCACCACCGCCAACGTCATCCGCCCCGCCAGCGGCACCATCGGCATCCGCCTGCGCGTCGGGATTGGCCGACGGACGCGCATCAAGGTCGTTCATGACCAGGTTATCGTCATCCTCCGCATCGGGGAGCGTCTCCACGACACGCTTGCTTGCCTGGGAAGCCTGGCGGGCCGGTGCCGACGGTTTCGCGCTGGCCGCCGGTCTCGCATTCGGGGCCGGCCTGGCCTGGCCGGCCGCATCAGGTGCCGGTCTCGTCTTGACAGGTGGCACGACCGGCGGCTTCCGCGAAGGTTCTTTCGACCCTTTCGCGGCCACCTTGCCGGCGACCTCCGCCTTGCCGGGCGGAACCTTCTTCACTGTTACAGATGTTTGCTTGGATTTCCCTGCGGGGGATTGGCCCGCTACCCCCGCAACCGTCGTTTTCCCTGTCTTCGCCTTTGCCATAGATTAATGCGCTCCACCCTTGAAAACCCACCTGCCGTGTCTTGACACAATTTTACTTGGGGAGCGTTGTAAACAGCCCGGATGAGAATATCAAGCTTAATCGCAACATTATCTCCAGATTATTTTCCAGTCACCTGGCGACCCATGTCGGCAATGCGCGCCATCAACAGCTCATCACCCGAGAAAGACGCCTGCGCCTGCGCGCTCTCAAGCAGCCGTGACGCCTCCTTGTCAAGCCCCCTGGCCTGCAATCCGCCAGCGGCACGCAGGTAATACGTCGCCGCCGAACTCGACATGCCCAGCGTCGCGTACAAATCCGCCGCCCGCTGCTGCGCCTCCGTCATGCCGGTGTGGCTGCCAGCCACGCGCAACCGGTCGGCTTGCGCCGCATACGCCGCCGCCGCCGCCGCCAGATTCCCCTCCAGCAGGCAGATTCCGGCCTCAAGGCCGGCCAGCGCCGCCCCCGGGAGAGCCGATCCGCCATCGATCCGCGCCACGGCCCGTTCCGTTTCTTCCAGCGCCTTCCGCGCCCCGGCCGCATTCCCGCTATCGGTATAGACCGCCGTCAACAGCATCCAGGCCTCCGCATGCAGGGCCCGCTCGCGCCGCCCGCGCGTCGCCCCCGCCACGGCCTCGCCCGCCACGGCCGCCTGCTCGAGGTCGCCCGTCCGGCGCGAAAGCTCTGCCGCGAGCAGTTGCTCGGGCGCGGTCAGATCCTCACCCGCCAGACGCGCGGAAAAACGGATTTCCTGAAGCAGGTCTGCCACCTGCTCCAGCGCATTGCCTGCCAGCACATCCACCGCTAGGTTGTAGGCGCACAGCCGGATCCGGGCAGGATCGTCCGCCATGCGGGCATCCGCCAAGGCAGACGTCAACGCCTCGCGCCGGGCCTGGTCGGGCTCCCCGACCGGGATACCGGACATCAAGGACGACCGCTCCGGCTCATGGACGACGTATTTTCGCAGCAGCCAGTGCCGTTGAAGGCCTTCGATCATCCGGCGCGTTTCCGCCAGGGTCCGGGTCAGTTCAGCCTGCACCTTCACCGTCTCGCCCGCCAGCAGGGGAACCTGTTCACGCATCAGCTCGACCGTCTGGCCACTCAGGACACCGACGTTGGCCATCACCTGCGCCACCTCGTTGCTCATCATCGCGACCGTCTGGCCACTCAGGACGCCGACGTTGGCCATCACCTGAGCCACCTCGTTGCTCATCAGGGAGTCCACCGTGCCGACCATCTTCTCGGCACCGGCCGTGATCGCCTCGATATTCGCGACCGTCGCCGTGACATTATCCCGAAGCTGGCTATCGCCGATCGCCGCCCCGGCAACGCCCTTGCCGGTGTCGATCTGGTCGAGGATGCTGGCGACACTCGTGATGATCGCTTCCGCCTTTACCAGCCGTGCTTTGGGGTCTTCCTTGGCGAACGCCGTT
>CAZZBA010000142.1:2220-8045 GCA_964652765.1 uncultured Victivallales bacterium
CTTTACCCGGATCGGCAGGATATTGGTCTGCACATCGGCCAGCATCTTCTGCGCGGTCTCCAGCAGCTCCTCGTCCTTCACGCATTCGATATAGGCTTCATCCGTGATGATGGGGCCTTGACCGCGGACGATATCGACATAGGAATCCCCGGCCAAGCCGAACTGCTTCTTGATCTTCGCCACCGAATCGGTCGTGATGAACGGGCGGAAACGGTCCTTCAGGACGAGGGTCGTACCCATCAATCCGTCAGGTGTCGGCAGCACCGGCCCCACCCGTCCTGCCTGCGTGTTGCGCACCAGCACGGGTGCCCCCTCCTGCAGGCCGAACGAGCCCTCCACCGTGTCAAACACCACGTTCAGCGTGAACCGCGGCTCGAACCACCCTTGTGAACGACCGGCAAACACGATCCCCAGCACAAACAGTACCGCAGCCCCGATTACAAAGACACCGGCAATCTCGTTGGCATGACGGAATTTGAATTCACGGTTCATCAGGCTTCCTCCCCGTTCAGCGGTATCCACCGCTCATCCTTGATTTGAAAATGAGACACATTCCCTGTCAGCGGCTGCCGCCAGACCTCAGGGCGATCCGAGATCCAGAGCACCGCCGTCCCTGCCGCCCGCGCCCGTTCGACCAGTTGCGCACAAGCCACGCAAGCCCCGGACGCGGCGTCACGCTCGGGAAACATCAGCACCACCAGGACCGGGCTCCCCATGAACGCCCGTACCCATTCCAGCATCCGCAGTTCCCGCGATCGCACCCGGTCCGGACGAACCTTCGGGATCTCGCCAAGTCCTGCCAGCCGGCAAAGCTGGTCAGCCTCGTCCGCGATCTCCGCGTCGGGACGTCGCGTGTGGTGCCGCTCACGCAGCATGATGTTCTGCAGTACACCCAGGCTGCTGATCCAGCTCGGTTCCTCCAGCACACACCCGATCCGCCCGCGTGCAGCCGCCTGCTCGAACGGACCCCGGTCGAGCCAGTCGCGGCCCTCGAACAAGACACGGCCAGACGACGGCTCCAGCAAACCAGTCACCAGATCGGCGATCGGCACATGCTCGCTGTCATGATCGATGAGCACCGTCGCCAACCCCCCCGGCGCAAGCGACAGCGAAGCCCCGGTAAACGAGGCATAGGATTCGTCCAAGGCCTTGCAGCCCATCGTCTCGAATTGCAGAATTGTCTGTTGCGTGTCTATCATACCTTGTTTATAACTTCAAGCCGCCGTTTGCGGCATATTGCGTTCTAACTGATTGCAGGAAAAAGAGATTTGAGTGTACGAGTAGGTGTACGAGTACGCCATCGAAACGGCATTCCCTTATTCGTACACATACTCGTACACGCCGATCTCTCCCGCCTTCATCCTCTCCAGTTACCCACACGTTTTCGCCCGGCCCCCGGGTGGTCGGCTCCTAAATCTGAGCCAGCAGCGAAACCAGAGCCGAGATCACCAGCAGCACGGCGATCGATCGCACCACCGCCCGCGTGGCGGCCTGCGGGACTTCCGTTGCCAGCCCATGGATCGAAAGCCCCTCCACACAGCAGATCACGCCGGTCAACAAGCCGGGCAGGATCGTCTTCGCCAGCAGGCTCAGGATATCGCTGAACCGGATCGGCTTGAGCACGCTCTCGATGAACACAACCGCGTCCCGTGTGCCAACCTCCATGAAAAGCCCGAACAGGAAACCGATCGCCAGCGAGAACGCGATAAAGAACATCGTCAGGCAGACGACGGAAACCGCCACGCCGATCACGCGGGAGATCACAAGGTAGACCATGGGGTCCACCCCCTGGATGTCCAAGGCTCGCTCCTGCCCCTGGACCCGCATCGTCGCCAGTTCCGTCACGATCGCCGTGCCACTGCGCGCGATCACCAGGAAATTCACCAGCAACGGCCCGGCCTCGCGGAAGACCACGGCAATCAATAGCGGCCCCAGCATCTCGGACTGCCCGAACCGCGACAACCAGACCTGCCCCTGCGCGACAACCGTGACACCGACCGCCGCCGCGATCAGCAGGGTCAGACCCATGGCCTCGTAACCCGTGAAAAGGATCTGCTTGCCGATCTGTTCACGCACGGTACGCGGCCAGGCCTCGCGGTTGGCCATCAGCCGCAGCGCGGCCCACAGCACCGACGCCGTACGGTTCACCGTGCGCAGCCGCGCGATGAAATCCGCCCCTGTACTGCTGACCAGCCACATACGGCTACCCCTTCCTCGGTGCCCGTCCTGGCACCGCCACATGGCGCCCGCCACGTACCGCGCTGGACTTGAAACCCCGCCGGGTCAACAGGTATGCCGCCAGCGCGCAGCTCGCCTCATCCCGGCCACAGCAGAGATAATGGCGCGCCGGATCCAGTTCCGACAAACGCTGCCGCAGGCGATACAGCGTATCGGTTGGAACCGATACACCCATCCCGGCCGGACGGGTGTCGGGCGTCCCGATCCATAGCCAGGCACCTGGTGGCTGCGGCATGTCCTCCGCGGCCTCGGCAGTCAACCAGGACACCCCCTGGTCCGACACCAGGCGCGCGAAATCCGCCCGCCGGATCCGGAGGATGAATCCGTCGGTCTGCATCGTGACCGAGATACTCCGGATCTCCGCCCCCAGCAACGCCTCCTCGCCAAGACATTCGGGCTTGGTCAACACGGCAAGCTTCCGTACAGCGCGGTCCCCGTCGTGCGCCCGCGTCACCTCCGCCTTGCCCGCCGCCAGCAAAACAAGCGAATCATGGCGGCGCCCCTGCCGCAGGATCACATCCCCGGCATGCACACGCCGCACGGTCATCGCCACCAGCATCGCCCGCACCAGCCGGGAACCGGCATTGCAGAAAAGCTCCGTCTTCACCAGTGCCGCCGCCAACGCGTCGGCACTCACTCCCGTATCCGTGATCGAGAATCGTTTAAAACTCAATAACGGGTGACTGAATACACGGGAAAGAAACGGTTTGATTTTTGATATCATGGCCGTGATTCTGTCCAAAACAGTCCCGCAAGTCAACCCCCGATGAATAATCTGGCAATACCGGCGGCTCTCTGCTACCTTCCCCGGCATGAATAATCCACAGAACGGAACGAAGCATACTGAAGCCATAAGCGCACCGGCAGCCCGGACAAAGGCACTCGAAAAGGATCTGGCCGCCGCAAAACGGGGTGACTGGGAGTCCCGCCACCGTGTGGAGCGCGCGTTGATGCCGCTCCTGACCACGATGGCGAAGAAACGCGCCAGCGACAATGGCACCGTCAACGCCCTGATCGAACGCGGCAAGGAAGGCATCGCCATCGCCATCAAGAAATTCAAGGCCGGCACTAGCGGCGACCGTTTCCAGATCTTCGCCCTGCCCTTTATCGAGAGCCGCATGGACAAGGATGAGCATCCCGGCTTCTTCGCCCGTCTCTTCGGAGGCTGAACCAAACGCCGCCAAATTCCGGACGCCGCCTGTGAAGTCGCCATCCTCCCTTATCGAGATCCCCGTCGCTCCGAAACCGGCACCGCTGGATCCGGATACCATCTTCGGCTGCAGCCAGCCGCTGGAGGTGGACATCGGCAGCGGCAAGGGACGCTTCCTGCTGGCGCGCGCCGCCGCCCACCCGGAGGTGAATTTCCTCGGTATCGAGCGCCAGCGGCGGCGGGTGGAGAAAGTCGCCTCCAAGGCCGTGCGGGCCGGTCTTGACAATATCCGCCTGCTGGATACCGAGATCCGCTTCGCCCTGGAAACGCTGCTGCCCGACCACACGGTAGTCACCTTCTATATCTTCTACCCCGATCCCTGGCCCAAGCGTCGGCATCACCCCCGTCGGCTGGTCAGCGCGGATTTCGTGGAACTGCTGCACCGCAAGCTCCAGCCCTCCGGACGGGTCCACTTCGCGACCGACGATCAGGATTATTTCGCCGCCGCCGCCCCCCTGTTCCACGCATCACCCCTGTTCACCCCGTGCGAGCTGTTCATCCCCTGCCCCCCGGAACAGACCGACTTCGAACTGCTCTTCGCCGCCCAGGGAAAACACGCCAACCGCTGCTCGTTCGTGGCGAGGGCTAGGGATTAGGCGTTAGGGGCTAGGTGTTAGGGGCTAGGCGTTAGGGGCTAGGCGTTAGGGGCTAGGCGTTAGGAGGTCGTGAAAATGGCTGTAAAGGACGTGAAGGAACTGACGGTGTACATCAAGGCATATCAGGTGGCCATGGAATTCTTCGAATACAGCAAGGGCTTTCCCGTGGAAGAGCGATATGCGCTGACATCCCAAGGTCGTCGGTCTTCGCGATCTGTCTGCCATAATTTGCGCGAAGCGTGGGCGAAACGACGGTATGAGGCCCATTTTATTAGCAAACTCTCTGATTCCATCGGGGAGAACTGGGAGACTGACACGGCAATCGATTTCGCACGTGACTGTAGCTACATCAGCAAGGACGTGCACACACAGCTCACATCCATGAATTCAGAGGTCGGAAAGATGCTGCGGTCCATGCATGACCAACCGGAGAAGTTCCTAACCCTAGGGACTAGGGACTAGGCGCTAGGAGCTAGGCGCTAGGGACTAGTGCTAACCCCTAACCCCTAACGCCTAACCCCTAACACCTAATCCCTAATGCCTAACGCCTAATCCCTAACACCTAACACCTAACCCCTAACGCCTAAAGGAGAGCCCACTATGCAAATCCTGATTGCCGCCGCCCTGCTGCTGATTCTCGGCCTGCTGCTGTACGTCGCCATACGCCTTGGTGGCGGCAGCCCTGATCGTGAGGAGCTGATGCGCCTGCGGATCGAGAACGCGACGCTGAAGGCGAACCTAGAACACGAACGGCGCAACGCCACCGAGAAGCTGCAACTCCTGCAAGCCGCCGAGAACCGGCTCAAGACCGAGTTCGAGAACCTGGCGAACCGCATTTTCGAGGACAAGGGGAAAGTATTCTCCGAGCAGAGCCGCGAGCGGATCGGGAGCCTGCTGCTGCCGCTCAAGGACCAGATCGACGCCTTCCGCAAGCGCGTGGACGAGGTACACCGGCACGACACGGAGCAGTCCGCCCGCCTGGTCGAGCAGGTACGCACCTTGCACGAGCTGAGCAACAAGGTCAGCGAGGAAGCCAACAACCTGGCCAGCGCCATCAAGGGCGACACCAAGACGCAGGGCGACTGGGGCGAGCTGGTCATGGAACGGATCTTCGAGGCCGCCGGCCTGGAGCGCGGCCGCGAGTACGAGACACAGGTCACCATGCGCTCGGCGGACGGGGCACTGCAGAAACCCGACTTCATGCTGACCCTGCCCGGCGGCAAGGCGATCATCCTCGATGCGAAGGTGTCCTTGACGGCCTATGCCCGGAGTGCCGCTGCCGAGGACGAGACCAGCCGTGCCGCCGCCATCCGGGAACATGTGCAATCCGTGCGGCGGCATATCGAGGAACTGCACAACCGCCGCTACGACGACCTGCTGGGGAACCGCACGCTGGACTTCGTCATCATGTGCATCCCGCTCGAACCGGCCTACCAGGCCGCCTTGCAGGCCGACCCCGGGCTGCTCTACGACCTCGCCCGCACCAATGTCGTGCTCACCGGCCCCGCCACCCTGATGATCACGCTCAAGCTGATCGCCCAGATCTGGAGGCGCGAGCACGAGAACCGGAATGCGGAGGCGATCGCCGAAAAGGCCGGGCGCATGCATGACCAGGTCGCACTGGTCTACGAGGCCATGGAAGATGCCGGCAAGCGGCTCACCGGCACGGCAGAGGCGTTCACGCTGGCCATGAACCGCCTGAAGGACGGCAGGGGCAACCTGATTACCCGCGCGCTCGAGTTACGCCGCCTCGGCGCCAAAGTCAGCAAGACCCTGCCGGA
>CAZZBA010000142.1:8145-9728 GCA_964652765.1 uncultured Victivallales bacterium
CTCCAGAAACTGGACGACTTCCACGTCGTCCCCCATCGGGAGGGACCGGTTACACCCGGTCCGCAGGTTGCACGACACAGCAAAAGGTCCTGCTCCCAAAACCGCTTACAGGAAAAAGAGATTAGAGTGTACGAGTAGGTGTACGAGTACGCCGCACAAATGCCATTCCCTTTCTCGTACACATACTCGTACACGCCTATCGCTTCCCCGCCCCCCCCTGCTCCATCCTTCTGTGTTTTCTGTGTATTCCGTGGTTAAAAGCCTGCAGTCTGTAGTCTTCCCCAATCCCCAAAGTCTTCAGTCTTCAGTCTTCAGTCTTCGGTCTTCAGTCTGTCTTCCCCCTCCCGCCCTACTCCACTCCCAGCCACGAATCCGTCACGACGGGTTTGAACTGCTGCTCATCGAGTACCTTCTGCATGAACTCCAGCGATACCTTCACCTCGCTCATGTTCTGGTTCAGCACCGTGATGATCTCGTTATCCGCCCCCTTCCCGCCGACACCCTCCTCCTCGGCGGCCTTCATCTGCCTCAGCGCCACCTCGTAGACGAAGCCCTGCTCCTTGGCCATGCGCTCGATCTGGTCAGCCACGGCATTGATCTGCGACTGCATCGCCTGGGCTCCGACCGCGCGCGGGATGTTCTCGATATTGGCGTTTGCGGTCTCCATCGCCGCCCGGATCGCGTCCATGCGCACTGCCGCCGCCTGCATCGAGAACTCACCGCTCTCGAGCATCTCCTTGAGCTCACGCACCGCCGTCACCGCCGCACCCGCCTCGTTCTTGGCGCTCGACGCGAACTTGGCCGCCGCCGAGGATTCCCCGTAGATCTGCTCGAGCCGGCTGCTCATGCCGATCAGGCTGCTGTAAAGCGCCGCATCCGCGGCAGAGCCTTCGCCGCTGCCACCACCCAGCAGCGACTGCAGCGAGGAGACCGCCCCGGCCGCGCCACTGGTCGAGCCACTGATCGCCGCCCCCAGAGCCGCCTCCACCTGCGCGATGCTGCTGTCGATACTGCTGATCATCGCGCTCAAACCCTCGGTTGGATCATTCAGCGTGGTCAGGATCTCGGTCATGTTCGTCATCTGGCTTTCCAGCGACTCGAGCGTCGCCGCCAAGCCACTGATCGAATCATCACCCGCCTGCACCACCTCCAGGATCATGCGATCGCTGGCGTTCGGGTCGCTGCAGGAGATCATGAACGGTCACAGCCCCCAGTCGGCGATGATATCCACCCCGTAGATGCCGAGGCCGACACCGACTTCCGACATGCTGAACTGCCGCCCGGTGCCCTCCACCGTCAGCCGCACGGTCCCGGCATCCAGCCCGCCCGAGGTCTTGTACAGGATCGAGTTCGTCGACCCGTATTCGACCGTCGTGGGACGGTTCAGGATGCGCGCCTGGTCGCCTGCCGTGGCATCGATGAGCTCATTGACCTGCGCCGCCATGTTCGTCAGCGTCGGGCCGATGACCTCGACCAACTGGTTGGTCAGAAGCGACAGCGGGGCGACTACCGAATTGGTGAAGTCCTGCATCTGTGCAGCGATTTCCGAGACATTGGTCAGGATCGTGCCTGTCTGCTCCTCG
>CAZZBA010000143.1:0-4911 GCA_964652765.1 uncultured Victivallales bacterium
ACTAACTGCGCCCCCCGGGCAGTCCGGGGGGCGCAGTTAGTTTGTCAATTCACCGGACAAAGCCCATGGGTTTGTCCATCGGACTAACTCCTTGCTCTCGCACCGCCTTCCGTTTATGCTTTCCTGGTTGCCAGCGTTCGGCTCGCAGAATTACCAAAGGGGGTTATGGATGAAGACAGGAAGCGTTGTGTTGCTGTTGACCCTCTCCGCATTTGCATGCCTCCGCACAGAAGCATCAGGGGCAGAGAGTGTCATGCCTGCCGATCTGCGATGTGAGTACCTTGTGGATCCCCTGCAGCCGTACTCAGGCTGCAGAAGGAGTGAATCTGATTGGAAGTGAAAAAATGCCGGAACTGACCAAGACACGCATGGCGGTCAATGATCCTGCGCCGACCGGGCGTCCGTTAGCCGGTGAACCGCCGGTGGCGTTGCCACCCCATGTAGGGGTGGCCTATTACCCGGAAGTCGCCGGTGATGAATTGGACCGGGACATCCGGCAGATGCGCGCAATTGGCGTCAACCATGTTCGCATGGCCGAATTCGCCTGGTCCCGTATGGAGCCGACCGAAGGGACATACGATTTCCTCTGGTTGCATCAGGCTGTTGCCAGATTCACGGAGGCCGGGATCGCCGTGGTCCTATGCACACCGACCGCCACGCCCCCGGTATGGCTGAGCATGAGCCATCCCGAGATCTTGCGCGTCAACGCGGCGGGGCAGACCATTGGTCACGGTGGGCGGCGGCAGTATTGCCCGAACTCGCCGGTTTATCAGCGCTATGCCGTCGGTATTGCGGAGCGGCTTGCGGCGGAGTTTGCCGCATCACCGGCCGTGATTGCCTGGCAGGTGGACAATGAGTTTTGGGAGGAATGTTTCTGTCCCCGGTGCCAAGCGGCCTTCCACGCCTGGCTGCAGCGGCGGTTTGGCACGATCGAGGCACTGAATAAAGCATGGCTCACAGTGTTGTGGAGCCAGGAATACCAGTCCTTCGAGCAGGTGGCTTTGCCGGTTCCGCAGCTTGCCGGGTCCGGGCAGCACCCGTCGTTGAGGGTAGCCTACCGGCATTTCATGAGCGACAGCTATGTCGCCTTCTGCAACGCTCAAGCCCGGGCGCTGAAGCACCGGACCAGCCAACCCGTGACCACGAATGCGCATAATCCGGTGTACCATCGCATCGACTACGAGCAGCTCTTTGCGGAACTGGATGCGGTGTGCTTTGACACCTACGCGGGGCCCGACAACCTGTTGCGATATGCCTTTGAAGTTGACTGGATGCGGGCGATTGGGAAACCGTTTTGGTTTGCGGAGACCTCTTCAACCCACAGCGGTGGCACGGCGGTGGCAGAAAGGAACTCGTTCGCCTTTGTCCCGGGCTCCTTACGCGCCAAAATGTGGCTTATCTATGCGCTGGGTGCCGATGCCGTCTGCTTCTGGCTCTGGCGGGCGCATTGGGCGGGGCAGGAATTGGAACATGGCAGCGTGGTCTATCCCTGGGGGGATGAGTGCGTCAACACCGGCGAGATCCGTACGGTCGCCAGGGAACTGGCGGCACATGCCGATTGGTTGCGGTCGACTCAACCGAAGCCAGCCGCGGTCGCGATGCATTACAGCGTGCCGATGCAATGGCAGTTTGAGGCCAGCCCGATCGCGCCGGGTTTCAACTATGATGAATCCATCACCGCGTTTCATGGTCTGCTGGCCAATGCCGGCGTGTCACGGGATGTGATCATGACCGGTGCGGCGGTGGACCGGTATCAGGTGGTCTTTTCACCATACTTGCCGGCGATTGACGCCGAACTGATGCGGCGCATGCGGCTTTTTGTCGAGCAGGGCGGAACCTGGGTTCTCGGCCCCCTGTCCGCCTGCCGCACGACAGAAGTCGCCGCGCATCAGGATGCTTGCTACGGTACCGATTTCGAGGCGTGGCTGGGTATCCATGTGCGGCACCGTTACCCCCCGTGTGGCGTTACCGCATGTAAGGCTGACGGTACACTGATCGGGTGCCGGCTGTGGTGCGACGCCTATGAACTGACGCAGCCGGACCGTCGCGTGCTGGCCGCCTATTCCGGCGGCCCCCTTGACGGACTGGCAGCGGTGGTGGAGTGCCCGATCGGCCGCGGGCGCGTGGTTCTGCTCGGGACCCATCCGGATGACGCCTGGCTCCAGGCTTTGATCGTGCGCCTAGTGCCGCCGGCGGTCGTGAAGGCCGCCCCCGGGGTCATGGTGGTTGAACGCGAAACCTTGTCCGGCGCACCGGCTGGCGCCATCCTGATCAACACGCGGCGCGAACCCGCCGCCTATCGTATGGCGGCTTCCGCCAGTGGGACCTTGGCGGGCTACGGGGTTGAGATTGTACCCGTTCCGAAAACCGTGACTCAAATATAAGGAGCAAAACATGAACCGATGTTTGATGACAACCGCTGGCGTCGGCGCGGCACTGTGCGGGCAGCTTGCGGTTGCCGGTCTGGTCGAGGGCAACAACGAGTTCGCGGTGAAGATGTATCGCGAGCTGGGCGCAGGGGAGGGGAACCTGTTTTTCTCTCCCTATAGCATATCCTCGGCCCTCGGCATGACCTACGCAGGCGCACGGGGCGAAACGGCAAAGGAAATGCAAGCGGCACTGTGTTTCCCCAGCGGTCCGCAGGAACTTGGGCAGGCATTCGGCAAACTGCAGGACGGGCTTGACGAGATCCGGAAACGCGGCGATGTCAGCTTGTCAATCGCCAACGCCATCTGGGCCGAGAAAACCTATGGATTTCTGCCGGAGTTCATGAAGGGCATCGAGGCAGGCTACAAAGCCCGGATTGCGCTTGCCGATTTTGTCAACAACGCCGCCGGGGAAAGCAAACAGATCAATGCCTGGGTCGAAGGGAAGACCAACGAGAAGATCAAAAACCTGGTTCCCGAAGGTGTCCTGGATGCACAGACCCGGATGGTCCTGGTCAACGCGATCTATTTCAAGGGCGACTGGGCGAGCCAGTTCAAGGAAAATGCCACCCTTGAGCAGGATTTCCATGTCGGTGCCGGGAAAGCCGTGAAGGTTAAGATGATGCAGCAGTCGGACGGCTTCCGCCTTGCCCAGGATGCGGATACGCAGGTGCTCGAGCTGCCCTACCGGGGCGATCAGTTGTCGATGCTGGTGCTTCTGCCCAAGGCAAAAGACGGCCTCGCGGCGCTTGAGGGGAATCTGAGCGTGGCGAAGATCGACGCCCTGGTCGGGAAGCTACGCAAGACCGAGGTGGATGTAGCCCTCCCGAAATTCAAGCTGGAAACCAGCTACGGCCTCGTCTCGCCGTTTCAGAATCTGGGCATGAAGACCGCCTTTGGCGGTAAAGCCGATTTCTCGGGCATGGACGGCAGCCGGGAACTATACATCTCCGCGATACTGCACAAGGCGTTTATCGAAGTGGACGAGAAAGGAACCGAGGCGGCGGCAGCCACGGCAGTGATAATGCGAACGACGTCGATGGTGCTCCAAGAGCAATTCATTGCCGACCATCCGTTCATCCTCCTGATCCGCGACAACGCGACCGGCAGCATCCTGTTCATGGGACGGTTTGCCGATCCAGGCGGTGCTACGGCCGGGTAACTGGTGCATTGTCGCGTAAAGCGCTGGCCTTCAACAATCAATCGAAAATCACCAATCCGCAATCCGTGGGCCTGTCAAAAGGGCTTGCCAACAACCAGGTTGCCTCGCATAATGCGATCACCATTCAGGCTTTCCATATCCGCCCCCGTAGCTCAGTGGATAGAGCAACGGATTTCTAAATCGAAAGAGTGCAATTATCCTGAATCGACTCTATTTCGCCACGGTACGCATTGCTCTTATCAATAGACACATGCAGACGAATTGGCTTCATCCTGAGGAATCCCGATTACTCCTGATTTTCATCATCGGGTTACAACTCAGGGTTACAAGTAGCCGCACATCAGCCTGATTCGCTAGCAATGAGAAGCCACTGCATACACGATGGATATACTCCTAGTCAATGCCCGAATCAGGCCTAGCCGTCAGAAATCATTTTTGTTGAAGAACTAATGGTGTCAAGTTGGTTAAAATTAGGGAATAGGTTCTGTACGTTTTCTGGTGCATTGAGTGCTGGATGTATTTGGGCACCTTCACGGATTAATTCAGCAAATGTTTTAATGGCGTGCTTTAACCGTTCCGATATCTCCGGATCATTGCAACTGGCGAAATGCTTCGAGCGCAGAGCCGTCGCTTCGTGCTCTACCAGCAGGGCTGTCATTTCCTTCTGCTTAGTTAAGAGATCCTCAAGACTATCGCCCTTCAGCGCCAAAGAGCGGGCGTGTTGCTCGAACATCTCGCCTTCTTTAATCTTTTTGAAAACAACAGCAGCCGACCATGCAATACTTCCGATGAGCAACACTGCTGCGGGAGTCGCAAGTAATAGTTCAAGCCAGAACGAACCTTCTTCCCAGCGGCTTATCTTGACCTGTCCCTTTATGTCATCATTAACCACCACCTGCTCTATAGCCTTTTGCAGGACGCCTAAATTGCGAACCATAATATTGAAATCTTTTGGATCTGGCATCTTCACGCTTATCGTATTCTCGCTGGCCACGCCTATCATTCGCTCTAATGTGCGCCCCAGCGCCTCTGACGCACTCACCAAATAGTTTGCAATCAGCATGACGTCTTTTGCTGTAATTCTTGGCAAGTGAATTTCATCCTGAGCTGAATGGTAGAGCACAGATTGTTGCAACAAACCAATTTCGCGATCGAAGAGATCCAGAGGTTCTAGCGTTAAAATTAAACTTTTAAAAGCAATTAAATTTTTGAGGGTAGTTCCTGATGCCCCATGTTCTTCACGGATGCCCATTGATGGTGCATCAATCTTACGCAACACTTCATGAATTTCCCTTAATCTCATAAAAGCTCCCTCTTTTGCGA
>CAZZBA010000143.1:5011-9524 GCA_964652765.1 uncultured Victivallales bacterium
GCGATAGTCTATTGATCAATCAGATAATATTCTCGATTAGTTTGAATCCAGTCACGATAAGCGTTTCTTCTTCAACAATTCAACCATTATGACTTATGATGATATACCTTGAAATGGTTGCTGCATGACGTGCGGCTATGACGTCATAGGCAATAATGCAGGATTGAATCGCCCAGGCTGAATCAGGTAGCCCAGGGGGAACGGATCTTCCATCTTGCCGGAGGTATTTGCATACCATTTTTCGGCAACATCTTTCAATTCCGCCGCCGTAATTAACATAATCGTCACCTGATTCTGAACCTGATACTGCATTGCCAGAGGCCCAGAGTCTGGAGTGAAGTCGGGGCCTATCACCACAAAACAGGCAACAGGCTTCTCAGCTTCCTTGATGTAGGTATCAAATTGCTTGATGTGATGTTGCAAGCACACTGGCGACTCTTTCGATTTGTTATCCCAAAAGATGATCTTGTCTTGATAGGACAAGGCCCCATCTGCATGCGCAGTGCCTACAAGCTGAAGAGGCTTGTGATAGAGGCGCGTTTCAAAAAGGTAGTTGGTTGCCTCTTCAAATTTGTGCTCGCACTCCAGATCCTTCTGGACTAGCTGCTGTTGACGCAAGAAATCAAGGTCTCTCGTCGCGTACCGCTCAAAATGCGCATACCATATCGCCCGATCATCGCCAGTCTCTTGAACATGCGAGAGCAGTCTGTCATAATATGCAATAATGCGTTGAATGAGATCCGACTTAATGCCTGACACTTGCAGGCCAAGCTCAGCGCACCATTTCTTGAGTTCCGTAATATCCAGACCATCCCGCGGCGATACGCCACCAAGCAGCACGGATGGTGCCAGCTGCTCAATTACAACATCCTGCAGGGCTTCCACTGTGGTTGCTCTGCCCGGGCTGATTGCGCTCTTGGTAAGTGTATCCAACAGATATTTCTTAGATCTCACATATTTGCTATCAAGCAACGCGCGGTATCCATGATTTTTCAGTTGCAAGCCAAGCAACGAGCGAACGGCCTCAGCAATCTCTTCAGGCACAACGTCGTAAGCGGTATTATCATCATCACGGACTGCGAACAAAAGACCCTTGGACTGCAGCACACGCCTTGCCTCTTCAATATCACCACGCGTGTGTAACTCGTTGCCTACCTTCGGGTACTTGCTCAATTTGGCTTCAAGCAACCTGTACTCAGTCGCCGTGATCCGCAACCGAGTTCGAAGTTTCTCAATTAGGTTTTCTTCATCCGGTGATATTGAAGCATTCTTTTCCCACGCAGTTTCCAAAACGAATTTAAAGAGTTCAATGTCTTGGCTGCGTTCAGGGGTCTTCTTGAGAAGATCCTCATTCGATTGGTTGATAATGCTCTGCTCAAAGGCAACGATATCATCCTCGGTTTCGCGCTTCGGACACATAAAGTCATCCTTCTGCAGCAAAACGTTTTCGAGAATCAGGCGGGAAAGAATTCGGAGGTCACGGTTATCGTTAAGAAAGAGCTCGTTGAGTACCGTCGTGATATTGTTCGCAAAGTAGTATTGAGGAGCAGTCTTCTTAAGTGCCTCTTTAATCTCTTCATCGGAGAGACCACGGTAGTCAATCACATATGCGCTTGCTACGCGCTTGAGTTCGGTGACGGTTCCGACATTATCAACAGCTTTTGCCAACTTCATGACGCCCCCTTGATTGAGTTTCACGGGAGTATCTGCAAAAGCCGAATATTTCACAAGAATTTAATCGGGAAATCCGTATGTCACGCGATACTCTCTCCTATCACCCGACACACGCCCCTCGATACGTGCCCCCGCAGAAGTGACATCGCCCGATTTTGGGTTTGTGATTGCGTCTGCCTGTATTTGTGTCCTATAGTCTTGTCAGGTGAAACCATGATGACAATTAGTGATCGCGACGTCCTTGACACATTCTCCCGCCAACTCCGGGAGAGAATTCCTGGTGCTGGTGTCTATGCATATGGTTCGCGAGTCTCCGGCACCGCCGGGCCAGACTCCGATCTTGATGTTTGCGTGGTTGTCCCGCATCTTGATCATGCCGTTCGCGACACGATCCGGGATGTTGCCTGGCGTGTAGGGTTTGATCGTGGGTTACTGATCTCGACGGTCAAATTCACCGAACAGGCTTTCCGTCACGGTGCCCTGGCCTCCAGTCCTCTGGTGAGGACGATCATGGCGGAGGGTATCGCGGCATGAACGAGGATGCCCGTGCGCTTGTTGATTACCGCATTGAACAGGCCGCGAACACTCTGGCCGCCGCCCGGACGCTTCTTGATGCCGGCCTGCTGCGCGATTCCGTCAACCGATCCTACTATGCCGCCTTTTATGCCGTTCTGGCCCTGTTGTGCACGAAAGGGCTGGGAACATCCAAACATTCCGGTGCAATCGCGCTTTTTGACCGCGAGTTCGTGAAGCCGGGCGTCTTCGGGAAATCGCTTTCCGTCTTCCTGCACAAGTCATTCGATATGCGCCAAGAGGCTGATTACGCAGAAATGAGCGAGGTTGATGTCCAGGATGCCACCGAAGCAATCGTCGGTGCCGAGGATTTCGTAACCCAGGTGAAGAGGCAGCTTGATCTCGAATAGGTCCCCGCGTCCTGCACGCCGCGAGTTGCAGCGTGACGCGTGCCTGCTCCCGGTGCCAGCTCTTGCGCGCCGCCTGATGTGGGCAGCCAGCGCAATAGAAAGAACGTTCATTTTTAAAAAGGGTTTTCTTAACGGAAAGCCCCTTATATATTGGTGGTTGGCGCGCGCAGGGGCGCATGTCAAAATGGCTTGCCAACAACAAGGTTGCCTCGCATAATGCCACCACCATTCAGGCTTTCCATTCCGCCCCCGTAGCTCAGTGGATAGAGCAACGGATTTCTAATCCGTGGGTCGCAGGTTCGATCCCTGCCGGGGGCGCCAGCCTACGCCCTTCGGGACTACGGCCGGCATGCCAGGGCGCTCCGGGACAGCAGGGGTGCTGACCACCCGGTCTTGCTGATAGCGAGATTCTGGACCGGCTGCTTGCGCTGAACCTGGACCGGGCCGCGAAGTAGGCGCGTTTTCATGAAGTCCATTACGAATCAAATTCATAAACACGCCATTAGTGGCGTTTTGAGTTGACTTATAGCGATAATACGCCACATTAGACGCATATGAATATCGACTCAATTATGACGGATCAGGCTCTGTTGAGGTTGGTCGGGGGGCGTCTGTCCGGTCTCCGCCTGGCGCGCAACCTCACGCAACAACAGTTGGCGGAACAGGCGGGACTTGGCCTGCGGACCGTCCAGCGACTGGAGCTGGGCGCGGCGGCGACGCAGTTGTCGAGTTTCATTCGCGTGTGCCGGGTGCTCGGGCTGGTGGAAAACCTAGAGGCATTCATTCCGCAGCCGGCGGTGAGCCCGATGGCGCAATTGAAGCAAGCGGGCAGGAAGCGCCAGCGCGCGACGGGCAGGAAACCAGCGCCAGGCAAGTCGAAAATATGGACCTGGGGTGAGCCGGCATGATCGCGAAGGTGCAGCTTTGGGGCCGGACGATCGGCGCGGTGTCGCTCGACGAAGGGCGCGACGTTGCGGCGTTTCAGTACGACGCGGTTTTTGCGCGCAGCGGAATCGAGCTTTCTCCACTGATGATGCCATTGAGCGAGCGGGTGTATGAATTTCCGGCGCTCACGCGGAATACCTTTCATGGGCTGCCTGGATTGCTGGCGGATTCTCTGCCGGACAAATTCGGCAATGCGCTGATCGATGCATGGCTGGCGACGCAGGGCCGGACGCCGGAGAGTTTCAGTGCGGTGGAGCGCCTTTGCTACACCGGCAAGCGCGGGATGGGGGCGCTGGAATTCGCGCCGGTGCTGGGCCCGAAGCCGCGCACCGCGTCGACGATCGAGATTGATGCGCTGGTGCGGCTGGCTGGCGAAGTGTTGACGCATCGCGGCGATTTGCAGGGACATTTTCACGAGGCCGGGAAGGAAAAGGCGTTGCGCGACATCCTGCGCGTGGGCACGTCCGCCGGCGGCGCGCGCGCCAAGGCGGTGATCGCGTGGAATCGCGCGACGAACGAGGTGCGTTCCGGGCAGATCGCGGCGGGCGATGGTTTCGAATATTGGCTGCTGAAATTCGACGGTGTGGCGGGGAACAAGGACAAGGAACTGGAAGACCCGACGGGTTATGGAACGATAGAGTTTGCGTATCACCTGATGGCGAAAGCAGCGGGCATCACGATGAGCGAATGCCGACTGCTGGAGGAGAACGGGCGGCGGCATTTCATGACGCGGCGCTTTGACCGGCTGCCAGGCGGTGCGAAGCTGCACATGCAGTCGCTTGGTGCGCTGGCGCATCTCGATTTCAACCAGGCCGGAGCCTATACCTACGAGCAGGCGTTGCTGACGATCCGCCAACTGAACCTACCGATGGCGGCCGTGGAGGAGCAGTTCCGGCGGATGGTCTTCAACATCGTGGCGCGGAATCAGGACGACCACGTGAAGAACATCGCGTTCCTCATGAACCAGCAGG
>CAZZBA010000144.1:0-6217 GCA_964652765.1 uncultured Victivallales bacterium
ACAATGTTCGCGCCGCTGCTTTTCGCGCCCCAAACGCCTTTAATGGCGGCGTGTAGTCGTTCGGTTGCATCATTCTCGCAGGTGACAAGACAAAGCGAGTGCTCGTCCGTTCCGATACCGGCGGTAATTGACGCTTGAACATTCGGTTGCTCGACAATGAGACCACGCTGCCCGGCAAGTTGGAACGAGACATCGGCACCTGACTTCTTGAGTTCTTCCCAACCGCTTTCTAACGCCTCTAGTTGCTGTAACATATCGGGACGATCTAAAAACGCACGGACAGCAATAATACCGGGATCGTTTTGCAAGTCAATGTCTTCGATGCGTTTTAGAAAAGCTGCATGTTGGTCCTTCCCCCGCTCCGGTTTGCCTTTGAGCACCACACCGAAAACGTATTCGGGATTATCCCAGAGTAAGTTTGCTGCAACTCCACTTGCGCGTTTGATAGCTTGTGGAATCAAGAAACGCTTGGCTCGGCGTTGTTTGCCTTCGCCTTCATACGTCTCATTCAGGGCAATTGGTGTACCGTCGTGCTTGAGTACCAGCACGAAAGGGATTTCCTTCAACTCAAACCCCGGACGCGGTAAGTCAGGCTTGCGATCATAGTATTCTTTGAGTGCTTGAAGGATCATGAGCGCACCTCCACCTGGTTGCGGTCTGTGTTGATGATGCCATTCTTCATTTCGGCGCGGAAGAACATCGGCTTGGGATCAATAGGATTGCTGAAATCCATATCGTAAAGCATCCAGCCGAGATCGCACGTCTCGTTGATAGGGCTTACCGGTTCGCTTGCCAGATCAACCAAGCGGAAAGATGCTGCAAACTCACGGCAACCGAGATAAGGCTGATTGAAGCATTGACCTTTCCTAGCCCGCCGTTCGAACATCGCGGCGTACTTAGCTTCCGTCTCATCTTGGCGTATGTCGGGCTGCCGGAGAGCTTCGCATTCCTGTACGTCTATCAGGTACTCCGGCACTGGGTTCAGGACTTTTCCCCTTTTGTCGGATGGAATAAACTCGAACTCGGCATATAGCCGATACTTAACATCACGCAGAAACAGTCCGGCTCGTTGTTGCCGTGTCTTGCCATCATCAATGTAGATCCCCTCGTTTCGGGTCGAGGCAACCTTACCCACTTCGTTGCGCCGCACCGACATCCAACGGATAGGCGCGAGCACTTCGATCCGCTTCACGCACCAGCGGATGGCAGGCTTCCAAAGAATCGCATCAAAAACAGCCCGCGCGGCGGATGGCGTAATGACATCATAACTGACGCGTTCGACCTTCATTTCCGGACGGGTAAAGCAGGCATAGGGTCCGCAGACCTCAAGACAGAATCCTCTCATGCGCCCTCCTTCGTGTTATGTGATTAAATCCTCGACTGGTAAACGTTCATCGTAAACCGCCAGTCCTACATGCCGGTCATACAATTTCAACCCTGCTTGCGCAAGAATTCCCGGCCATACCTCTTCCAACCGGCCATCCGAAAGCATGACATCCGCCATTCGAACAGGGATATTAACGGTATAACGCTGCAATGCACGCATAATAACACGCGCCGGCCCGGCATACCTCAGCCGATCAATCACCTTTGCGCTCCGGCGGTATCGGACGATAACCGAACGTTGTTCCTGGTCATCAATTAGGCGAAATGCTTCCGCCGCTGTCCGAAACTGCACATGCATATCAGGATTCACGTCTTTTTCCAACCAGTCACGGAATTTACTACCAGTATCGTTCAAACGGCCGTAAAACAGATGAAAATAACGAGCGAACGACTCTTGCCCGTGCAGGTCAATCCCCGTCGCGAATAACTCACGTGTTGTATCCTCACCCTTCCGCAGCAAGCCACGTGGTGCTGGTCTGGGCGGAACAAAGACATGAACGGTGCCACACTCCTGCTTGCCTTCCCGGTTGCAGCGGCCGGCTGCCTGAGCAATGGAATCCAACCCCGCCATAGCGCGATACACCACAGGAAAATCAATATCAACGCCAGCCTCAACTAGTTGCGTGCTGATAACCCGAACCGGTATCCTATTTCGCAATCGTCGCCGAATTAGCCGAATAACGGCCGATCGGTGCGCACCACACATCAGGGCGGAAAGATGAATTGTGCCTTCCGGCATCAACTTAAAAAGCTCGTGGCAGTCGCGACGCGTATTGACGATACAGAGCACCTGCTCGTATTCCTGCAACTGACAAGCAAGAGTCGCCCAGTCGGTTGGCTTGTTCAAATCGAGGGGAATTTCAAATTCGGTTCGCTTCAGGCGGCCATACAGGTTCATCTGCCGAGGAATGATTTCCGTTGCCGGCAGCAATCGCGGCAAGGCTGGCTGCGTCGCTGTTGCCAGCAGCATTGAGACCCCGTAGTTTTTGACCAGTTCATTCATGGCATCGACGCATGGCGTCAGCAATTCGGGTGGCAGCAATTGCGCCTCATCGAGAATGATCACGCTATTGACGATGTTATGCAATTTGCGGCAACGCCCAGGTTTGGCGGCATAGAGAGATTCGAAAAACTGCACGTTCGTAGTGACAATTATCGTAGCGTCCCAGTTTTCCGATGCCAGTTGCGTTCGCAGAGTCTCCTTATCCGGACTGAGATTGCTGTGGTGCTCGACAACATTATCACGACCAAAGATTGACGCGAGCACGCGTCCGGTCTGTTCGATGATACTCGTATATGGAATCACATAAATGATGCGCTGGTGACCATGCTTGATGGCATGGCGAATCGCGAATACAACCGCCGAAAGCGTCTTTCCCCCTCCGGTGGGAACAGTCAATGAGAAAAGGCCCTTTGGCAGGCTCGACATATCCTCACAAACTTGGCGAATCTCACCTCGAATGGCATTCACAGTTGTTACCGCCGCCTTCTTTTCCAATTCTTCAATTGCAATATAGAAACGGTCAGCGAGGTCAGCTATGGTCGGATACCGCCCCCTTTCAACCGCTTTCTCGGCATCCATGAAGTTTTCGGTGTCGAGGCGATCCGCATCCACTAGCGCAGAAAAGAGCATGCGAACCCAGAAATGGAAATTCTCCGCCTTTACAAATGGCGGACGCGCCATGGGCCGCAATAAAGGCAGTATTACACGTTGATACTCGCTGATTCGCCGTAAGTTCTCGCGCCCTTCAACAAGACGCACCTGCAAAGCCGCTTGTCCCGTATCCGCAGGCGACCAGTCTGGAAGTCCGGCATGATGACCAGCCACCAAATATGCGATGATCCGACCGATACGCTGTAATTCAGATTCAGCGCAGCCTGCTCCGGCTGAAGAATGATTGACTCGCCCTTTATCGTACCCCTCATCGTCCATATGATTTTCGCGCCGCAAATAACCTTGAAAGATCGGATCCGCCTTCCCAAGATCATGCAGCCAACCAGCATTCCAAGCCCATTCCTCCCCACCGAAGGGTTTCGCAAATTCAGCGGCCAAGGCCGCGACGTTGCGTAGGTGGTCCTCCAGGGGCTGCCACTTTTCCTTCGGCTGGCCTTCCAAACTATGCGCGTAGTAGTTCATTCGCTTTCACTTTGTAGCGGGGTTCGGGAATACTTGCAACCTTTTGCCTGCTTGCTTTTTCACTAATACATCCTCCGTCACGTCCTGCGGACTGACTACGTATATTCCGGCTCACTCCTTCATCTGTTTCAACTTCTCGCCCAAAGCTGTATCCAAGTGCAATTTGTCTTCCGGATACAGAGAGATAAGGCGTTTCCCCGCATGCATGTAGAGATCCTGCTTGAGGTACATTCCGGCCTTGTAGCGCGGGGTATCCATGCCCCAGTACTCAATGTAGACGTCGTGTTCGGGCAGGTAGAAGTCCGGCCGGATCTGGAAGCCCTCGATAATCCGCAGCCGAGCGTCGTAGCGGTAGGCGATCTTGTGCGCGCTCAGCCATTCGGCAATGCGGCGCTCGCCATCCGACTGTACCAACGTGCCGTCCAGCGTGCGAATCTTCTTCTGGTCCTCGATCCGTGTTTCCTTGTTGCGCCGCTCAGTGGCGGTGTGGTCGAAGCAGACATCGCAGTACACGCGCTGGAAGAATCGCTGGCTGCGGGCATATTCGTCCGGTTCCACGGTCTTCCCACAGCGCCCGCAGTTGTGTACGGCATTCTGCTCGGCAATCCGCATGGCCTCGCGGATCGTCTTGCCTGCCGCCACCACCGAGCGTTTGACGTAATCCTTCTCTGCCGGATTGCTGTAGAGGTCGCGCAGATCGGGCAGCGCCATTTCCGCCGCCGCGCCAAACGCTCCCAGGGCTTTCGCGGCATATTGCCGCACCTGCGGATGCGCATCCGCCAGCAACGGACGTAGCAAGTCAACCGACGCGGCGGAGTCCGCAATCCCCGCCAGCTTGCCGACCGCGGAAGCCGCGAGACGCCGCACCAGAGGGGATTCGGAACTCGCCAACCGGACAAGCTCGGCGAACGCACCCGCATCCGCGCTCTCGCCAAGCGCTTTTGCCTGTGCTGCCAGCTTACGCTCGTTTGAGATGTTCATGGGGTACCTTCCTTGCAAATCCGACTTACTCCGTATCGCCCGGCGACACTCCATCGCGTCTCGTTGTGACGCCGTGAGTTTTTTGAAAGCTAGCGGCACTTTGCATTACAAGCACTTGCATCATTACGTTTTTACTCCGGCTTTCTCCAGATCCGTCCGGATCTGCTTGAGCTCCTCGGCGGCGGCGGGTTTCTGGGCGGCGACGAGCAGTAGGTCGCCGAGGCGGCCGTTGGGGGTAAGGACGCGGCGCGAGGCGTCGGGTTCCGTGTTGCCGGTGGCGGCATAGTGCGTCTTGATGCGAGCCTGGAGTTCTTTCAGTCCTGCGGACGTGATCAGGTCGAGTTCGCCAAGCCGGTAGAGGAAGGCCTCCGCCGAGACGCCGAAGCGATGCTTGAGACGCAGCAGCAGCTCCCAGGTCCACTGCCCCGGCGTCACGCCCACCTGCCGGACACTGGCGCTGACGGCCTCTTCCGGCATCAGGAAGAAGGCCGCGAACCGCCGCGCGGCATGCTCGCCGTCCAACCCACCGATCTTGGCCTGCGCGGCCAGCCCCCCGTTGTAGAGATAAATCCGCCCCAGTTCATAGCAGAGCCGGAACAGTTGCCGCTCGACCGTGATCCCCTCGGCAATCAGGAAAAAGGCATTGGCGCACTGGCGGTCATAGCAGGAGACGCTCTCGATCTTTGCCGGTAACGGCAGGAACACCACCCTCAGTCCGGCATTCTCAAACAGTTCAAGATAGTCGAAAATCACGGCATCGCTGATCCCCAGCAACCCGCGCACTTGCGCCGTGAAACGCTGAAAGCCAACCTGTGTCGCGGGTAGCTTGAGCGTCAGCGGGATCGCGGCCTGTTTCTGCACCTCGACAATGTCCTCAAGCGCAAGAAAACAATTGATCACGCTGTCGATCAGGCGAATGGTCTTGTCGCTCAGGCGAGCGGTTTCCGGCTCGAAACGGATGATACGCGCCTGCACGGCGGTGTAGTCGTGAGCCGGGGCGGCAAAGGGCTGTTCGGAGCGGCACTCGTCACTGCCATAGGGTGCAGCCTCCTCGCGTACCACGTAGCTACGGACCGTGTCGTCAAGCAAGTGGTTGACGTCGGTATGCAGCACCTGCGCCAGGTTCCAGAGCACGGGTACCGATGGCAGGTGATGCCCCCTTTCCAGCGTGTTCAGCGGACCGGTTTGGATGCCGATTTTCCCGGCCAGCTCGGCCTGTGTCAGGTTATGCTGCCGCCGGAGTGCCCGGATCCGGCGTCCAAGCGCACTTGAATCTGGCTTTTCGTTTTTCATGTTTGTAGTAAATACGATTGTTTTATAGCGTGTCAATATCATTCATAGATTATTATATCTGTGCCGCAACCCAGGGGCTTGATTCGCACTTGAACGAATGAAAAATCTACAAGACCGGCTGGGTACCAAAAGATTTTGGTGTTTTCGGGTTGCGAATCGCGGCGGAATCCGCCTAAATACGCAAACACGTTTTCCAGAGCGATCGGGCAAGTGCGTGTGTGAGGATGGGCGTGTGTGAGTGAGTGCGGTAGTTCGGTCTGCAGTCTGTAGTCTGTAGTCTGCAGTCTGATTTTAAAAGGGGTATTACCAATGGCGGATGATAAGAAGTTGTTTCTCGGGCTGGATTCCAGCACTCAGGGGTTGAAGTGCACGATCATCGACGAGGCCTTGAACACGGTCTACGAGCGGGCGATCAATTTC
>CAZZBA010000144.1:6227-9516 GCA_964652765.1 uncultured Victivallales bacterium
CGACCGTGACCTGCCGCGCTTCGGTACCAAGGGCGGCGTAAAGGTTGCCGCAGACGGCTTGACGGTGACCTCCCCTGCCCTGATGTGGGTGGCGGCGCTGGATCTGCTGCTGGAGCAGATGCGCGCGGGCAAGGCACCGCTGGCACAGGTGCGGGCGATCTCGGGCTCCGGCCAGCAGCATGGCAGCGTCTGGCTGAATGCAAAAGCCGAAAGCAAGCTGCGGAACCTGCTGGCGGACCAGTCGCTGGAGGCGCAACTGGCGGATATCTTCTCGATCGCGGATTCGCCGGTCTGGATGGACTCGAGCACCGGTGCGCAATGCGCCGCAAGGGAAAAGGCGCTGGGCGGGGCGCAGGCAGTGGCCGACCTGACCGGCTCGCGGGCCTATGAGCGTTTTACCGGCAACCAGATCGCCAAGATCCATGAGAACCAGCCGGCGGCCTATGCCGCCACGTCCCGCATCGCCCTGGTCAGCTCGTTCATCCCATCGTTGCTGATCGGCGGATTTGCGCCGATCGACGCCAGCGACGGTTCGGGCATGAACCTGATGGACATCCGCCGCAAGACCTGGTCGCCAGCGGCGCTGGACTGCACCGCGCCCGGACTGGCGGCAAAGCTGGGTCCCATCGTCGCCTCGCACGAGAAGGCCGGCACCCTTCACAAATGGTTCAGCCAGCGCTATGGGTTTGCGGCGGATGTGCAGGTCATCGCCTTCTCCGGCGACAATCCGAACAGCCTGGCAGGCCTGCGTCTGCAGGATCCGGGCGATGTCGCCATCAGCCTCGGCACCAGCGACACGGTCTTCGGCTTCCTGGCCGACGCCAAACCCTCGGCCAGCGAGGGGCATATTTTTGCCAACCCGGTGGCGCCGGACGCCTACATGGCCATGCTGTGCTACAAGAACGGCTCGCTGACCCGCGAATTCATCCGCGACCAGTCGGCAAACGGCTCGTGGAAGGCATATGCGCAGCATCTGGAGGCCTCGCCTGTCGGCAACGGGGGCTGCATCGGTTTCTATATCCGCGATCCGGAAATCACACCGCCGATCCTCAAGACCGGCATTTGGCGTTTCGATGCCGCAGGCAAACGGGTGGACCGGTTCGAACCGGCGCAGGATTGCCGTGCGGTCTACGAGGGGCAGTTCCTCTCGATGCGCCTGCACGGGCGCAATGTCGGGTTCAAGCCGCAGCGCATCCTGGCCACCGGCGGGGCATCGGTGGACACGAGCCTGATCCGCGTGATGTGCAACGTGCTCGGTGCACCGGTCTTTGTCGCCGAGAAAGCCGATTCGGCCTCGCTGGGGGCGGCGTATCGCGCGCTGCACGGCTGGCGCTGCCTGAAGGCTGGCGGCTTCGTGCCTTACGGCGAGATCCTCAAGACCGCCGCCCCGTTCAAGCAGGTCGCCACGCCGGATGCCGGTGCACACGCGATCTATACCGCCATGCTGGAACGCTACGCGGTGCTGGAGAAACAGGTTGTGAAGGGAGAATAATGGAAACGATATCATTCAATGGATGGGAAAATTGCGTTCGGCTGTCGAACGGCAAAATTGAATTGGTGGTGACGACGGCGGTCGGACCGCGCATCGCGCGGCTGGGCTACATCGGCGAGCGTAACCTGTTCGCCGAGTACGCGGACCAGAAGGGCGGCCGAGGCGAGGCGGAGTGGATGATCCGTGGCGGACACCGTTTCTGGATCGCCCCGGAAGTCAAACCCACGACCTACGAGCTGGACAATTCGCCGATCCGCGTGGAGGCGATTCCCGGCGGCGTGCGGACCCTGCAGCCGACCGGGCCGCTTTCCGGCTGCGCCAAGACAATGGAGATCACGCTGGCAACCGACCGCAACCGCGTCAATGTCCAGCACACGCTGACCAACAAAGGTGTCAAGCCGATCCGGCTGGCCCCCTGGGCGCTTTCGGTCATGGCCCCCGACGGCATGGCGGTGATTCCCCGTCCGGCCTTCGTCGCGCATACCGACCGCGTGCTGCACAACCAGGAATGGAGCATCTGGGGCTACACGGATTTTACCGACCCCCGCTGGACGCTGGGGCAGCGCTACATCTTCTTCCGGCAGGACCGCACCAAGGGCCCCAACAAGCTCGGCCTCGCACAACGCGAGGGCTGGGTGGGCTACCTGCTGGGCGAATTCCTGTTCGTCAACCGATTCGGGTTCGACGAGAAGGCCACGTATCCGGATGGCGGCGTCAACTTCGAGACGTTCTCGAACGAGGACATGCTTGAGATCGAGACGCTGGGCGGGTTGGTGGATCTCGCACCGGGTGCATCGGTCTCGCTGGTGGAGAACTGGGAGCTGCATCGCGGCGTCGACCAGGTCGAGACCGAGGACGATGCCGACCGCCTTGTCAAAACCTTGATCTAGGAGTTCAATCATGCCGATCTATGAGTATCAATGCGGGAAATGCGGGAACGGGTTCGAGAAGCTGGTCCGCAGCGCGGCGGTTCCCCCGCCTGCCTGCCCGGCGTGCGGATCAAAAAAAGTGACCAAGCAATTCTCCAGTTTCAGCGCGGCGGTGTCGGCGGCAAAGTCCGAGTCCTGCAGCATGGGGCGCTGCCCGTCGGGATCATGCGCGGGCGGTGGCTGTCCAATGGAGCGAGGGTAGGATCATGCACAAGCAAGAAGTCAAAGTGACGTTCCAACCCACCGGACGGTCGGTTTTCGTGCTGCCAGGGACGCTGCTGCTGGAGGCCGCCGGACGTGCAGGCATCATCCTGCAAACGCCCTGCGGGGGCAAGGGCACCTGCGGCAAGTGCCGGGTGCTGATCGGCGGCAGAAGTGTCCTGGCCTGCCATGAGCGCGTTCAGGAAGCCATGACGGTGGAGGTGCCGGAGACCTCGATGTTCGAGGCGGGGCAGCAGATTCTCACCACCGACAGCGGCGAGAAGGCCGCGGTCAATCCCTTCGTGCGGGTCATTCCATTTACGCTGGAAGCCCCGACCCATGCGGATCCCCGTTCGGACACGGAGCGCCTGCTGGCCGTCATCGGTGCCGACATCCAGATCCCGGTGGACGTCATGCGGGAGCTGCCCGGCTGCCTGCGGGCGCACCAGTGGCGCGGGCGGGCAATCGTGGCGGGCCGCCGACTGCTGGCGCTGGATTGCCGCTCGCAGACATCGGGTGTCTACGGCGTGGCCTTCGATGTCGGCACCACCACGATGGTCGGCACCCTGTTCGATCTCGAAAGCGGCCGTGAATGCGCAGTCGCCTCGCGCATGAACGGGCAGATCGCGCACGGCGACGACGTGATCTCCCGCATCCAGAAGATCCG
>CAZZBA010000145.1:0-9514 GCA_964652765.1 uncultured Victivallales bacterium
TATTTCTTCAGGCGGATGAACTGGAGACATTCATGCAGGCACTGCATCCGGAGGGAGTCTGGCTGCAAATGAGCGCAAGAAGCCGTGACGAAGCAGGTGAGTTGCTGAAGAGGGTATCCACCTGGCGATAGGGCGTGCCCCCCGCGCGCTGATCACGACGGTATGTGCGGGCACTCGGCTCAGAGAAGATCGCTGGGAAGGGGAGGCACATCGTATGGCTGACCGCCGTTGCGCAGCGATTCCGTCGCTTTGACACCGGTTGCCACCGACATCCGCGCGGCCGCAGGCGTCGCCGTTGTAGAGTCTATCGCCCCCCGGACATATTGAAGGAATTCGGCGACAATCATCGGATCTGCGCCACCATGCCCGCCGGTGGCAATCGAATCGCCGTAGTGGACCTGATCCCCGATCATCCTGTAGGCATCTGTGCGCCGGTTCCAGAGAAAGATCGGGCTATCCGGGCTGTCGCCCATGTTCTCCAGACGGCCTTCAGTGCCGATTACCGTATAATTGCGGCAACTGTCAGGGGTATAGTGGCACTGCAGGTAGCTGCCAAGGACCCCGTTTTCCATCTCCATGATGACCGTGGTCTGGTCTTCAATGTCCATCTTCGGGCTGAAACCGGACTGCTTCAACGGAGGCCAAGGCTCCTTCCGGAAACCGGGTCTGCCAGGCTCGCTTTCATCGCGCCTCGCGCAGTGGTTGTATACCGATAGGTTCCCGAAAGCCGAAACCCTCCTGCTGTTGCAGCCTGTCAGCCAGTGCATGACATCAATATCATGCGCACCTTTCTGAAGAAGCAACCCGGTGGTTTTTTCACGCTCGGAATGCCAGTCCCGGAAATAGGCATCACCGCCATAGGAGATGAAGTGGCGACACCAGACCCCGCGCACCTCGCCTATGCTCCCACTAGCAATCAGTTCTTTCATCTTCAGGAATATGTTCATGTAGCGCATGTTGTGTCCGACAAACAACTTCGTGCCGGTTTCCCTGGCTGTCCTCAGAAGCCGGTCACACCCTTCAATGGTTATGGCCATCGGCTTCTCAAGGTATACCGGTATCCCTTTCGCCAATGCCGCCACAGCGTGCTCCTCGTGCAGGAAATCAGGCGTGCATATCATGACCGCGTCAAGCTCCTGGTCAAGAAGCTCAGCGGCCGATTTTGTAATAAAGACACCGCCGCCGTACCAGTCCTTCATCCTGTCCAGGATCTTGTCAACAAGGTCGCAGCAGGCCACAACCACACTTCCCTCTCCCGGCTTGTGCGCCTGCCGCGCCAAGCCGCCCCGCCCGCCAGCCCCCAGCACACCAATTCGTAAATCTTTCATCATGCATGTTCCTTTCCTAACCAAGTGTGCCGCACTTTAAAACGATTCCTGAAACTAATAAACAATAATTTCAACGATGGCCTTCGTAATTCCTGCCTTGAGACCGAGGCCGGGATAGGATAAGTTTCCGGTCATGGGGGTACGCATGAACATCGATAGACAGGCACTGGTAGCGAGGCACGACATCCAATGCCGGGATCCGCTCAGCATATTGGCACTTGGCAATGGTGAATCCTGTTTCGGGGTTGACGGAACCGGGCTACAGACCTTTGGCGGCAATTGCATGTCGCATTGGGGCTGGCATCATTTCCCGCTCCCTGACGGGTGGACGCCCGACCGGGTTCCGGCCACGGGGACATTCCAGCAAGGGCGCAATACCGGTCCCGACAAGTTCCCGCCGGAAATGGACGCAATCCGCAAGTGGATGTTCGACAACCCGCACATCTTCAATCTGGGGCGCTTTCGCCTGATTCGTTCCGGCGGCGCTCCGGTCGAAGCGGCATCCATAAGCCATTTGCAGCGCACGCTTACCCTGTGGACGGGACAGCATCACACTCAATACCAGATCAACGGTACGATTGTCACGGTGGACACCTGTGTGCACCCCGAGCTTGATTTGGTGGCGATCCGGATCGAATCACCACTGGTGGCGGACGGATCACTGAAGGTGGCGCTCGACTTTCCCTATCCCGCGCTGAAGAATGATGCCTGGGTTGGCGACTTCAGCCACCGGGATGGGCACTCCACGAGGTATCAGGCCATGGGCGATCATCGATTGGATGGCGTCCGTGTTATTGATGCAGTAACCTACCATGTCTCCCTCGAAACAGCACCGGGTTGCGTAATCCAGCCCGGTGACGTCGTCACGCTTTCTGCCAAGGAGGGGGGTATCCTGGCTTTTGTATGCGCTTTTTCAGAACGTCCCCTACCCCCGGCTGGGCTTCCATCCGTAGCGGAGACGGCAAAGGCTTGTGCGCAGAAATGGGAAACGTTCTGGACGAACGGGGGGGCAATTGATCTTTCCGAGAGCGAGGATCCCCGATGGATGGAGTTGGAACGCCGTATTGTTCTCTCGCAGTACCAGATGGCCGTCCACACCGCCGGCCGCTGGTGCTCCTCGGAAACGGGCTTGCTTGGAATCGATCCATGGCGCGGACAGTTCCACATGGAGATGGTCTGGTGGCATCTTGCACACTATGCCCTCTGGGACCGCTGGCAACTGGGGGCCGAAGCCATTGACTGCTACCAACGATTTGCACCGGCTGCGAAAGCCCTTGCCGCCCAGCTTGGCTACAAGGGCTTGAAGTGGCAGAAGTCAGTTGGCCCGGAGGCGCGCACGGCCCCCTGGTACGGAAACCAGGTCCTGCTTTGGAAACAGCCGCATCCAATATTCTTCGCCGAGTTGGATTACCGGCTGCATCCGACATTGGCGACGCTTCAGAAATGGGCTGGCATCATCCATGGCACCGCCGAACATATGGCGGACTATCCTGTGAAGGATGCGACAGGAACCTATCATCTGGACCCTGCCATGCCTCCCAGCGAGATTGGTATCACGCGCGACACGGTCTTTGATCTCGCATACTGGCGATGGGGACTGGACAAGGCGCAGGAATGGCGCCAGCGCCTGGGGTTGGAACGGGAACCGCACTGGGATGAGGTTCGTGACCATCTTGCTCCATTGCCCGTCGTCGATGGTTTGTTTGTCCACTCCGCCGAATGGTCCGACACCTACACGAAACGGGCATGGGAGCATCCGGATCCCGTTGGCGTACTTGGCATGCTGCCACCCACCGCCGGCGTGGATGCAGAGATTGCCAGGGACACCGTCGCGAAAGTGTGGGCTACATGGGATTGGAACCGTTGCTGGGGGTGGGACTTCCCCTGGATCGCCATGGCCGCCGCGCGTACAGGGCAACCTGATATCGCGGTGGAGGCCCTGCTCAAGGACAGTCCCCGCAATCAGTACAATCTCCAAGGCATCAACACCGGCGGCCCCTGTCCATATCTGCCGGGCAATGGCGGACTGCTTTACGCGGTGGCCATGATGGCGGCGGGTTGGGACGGTGGTCCTGACCGCCATGCCCCCGGATTCCCTGTCAATGGTCGCTGGACAGTCCGCTGGGAAGGGCTCAAGCCTGCATTGTGATGGCTGCATAGCCGCAGGGCTCAGTGTTTACGATCATCCTGCCAAACGGGGCGAATCCATCAGTTACCTGAACTTGGCCCCGGTGACAAAGATCATCGCGTCATGTTTCAGGGTTTTGTCGTACATCCCCCACCTGAAAGCGGAATGGCCCTCTGGCCGGTCGTAATAACCCGCGCCCACTTTACCGCCGTTGAGGTACACTTCATAGTCATGCCCATTGTCCCGCACCTTCAGATCAAAGCTCTTTCCGGTCATATTCGTGGCAATCACCACGTCTTCCTGGTGCCGGCGGTGATTGAGAGTGATGTTGCCGCTGTCCGACAGATTAATCATGACACCCCAATCGTTGACATTGTTCTTGGCCTGGAAGATGGCGCAGCCATGGGGTTTCACGATCGTGTAGGTACCCTCCCATTCGTGCCAATCGCCCCGTTTCCACGTCAGATTGCTGAAGGCTTCAATCCGGGCGGCATCCGGTCGCGCATTACGCACATTGTGCTCCCCTTCAAAAAGACGAAACACCTGTGTATTCCCGTCCTCCTGATACCAGCGCGTCCACTTCGCGAATTCACTGCGCGGAATGGCGCTGTTGCACAGGGTATGGATACGGATGTCTTTCGGAATGGGGTTGGTACTGTTCGTCCCCCGTTCCACCAGCGCATTGTCGACATTGATCGTCGAGCCCTTCACGCCTTGCGTGGAATTGGACCCAACCGGTATCGTGCCATCATCGAGCAGCGACTTGAAAGACGGATCGGTTCCGGTTTGCACGAACATAATTCCCGTATCCGTCCTGCCAGGCAACGCCCCTGCGTCCGTCCCCCCGGCCTGGACACTGGCGGACAGAGCCACCAATCCCAGGCAGGCAAGGCACACAGCAGACCTGCTTCCAGGCCGATCTAGCTTCGTCAACATACCGGGCTTAGTCTCCCAGGGAGGGCAGTTTCATTTCCTCCACCCAGACGCTCAACGGCGCCATTATCGGGATACTATCACCCGGCGTCCAATTGCTCATCGGGAAATTAGCCACGGCGATCGTCACCTTGCCGCCCTTGAACTCGTCACGGAAATCGGTCCATACATGGCTGCCGCGCAACCCTTGTTTACGCCAGCCCGTCACACCATTCTTCTGCTCTGCCATCAATTTCCCGTTGACATAAATCGCATAGCCCTCACCGGAATTCTGATGGACACTGCCGTTAACCCTGATCCGGTAGCGGTAACCATCCTTGAGCGCCGAGATGTCAAAGGTTGCGCGCATCAACAGGACGTCGTTCTCGACGACCGTTTTGGGAAGCGGACGCTTCAGTGGATAGAGCGGATACTTGGCAATCCAGGCTAAATTCGTCGGCACCATTTCATCATACTTCACGCTAAAGGGAGCCGGACCACTCTTCCATCCAGCCTTTTTCGTGTCGAATTCCGGCATGAACCAGTTCTCCATGCCGGACGGCAGGGTTATCTCGAGAGGAGCGGGCGCATTTTTCCCACCCTTCGGCTGGGCAGCGGGTTGTTCCTCGGCATTCTGGTCCTCACCCACCTCACCGGCGGAAACGACTGCCGCACTCTGCTTGTACGGGCTGTTCGACAGGTCGAAACCGAAATAATCCCACGTTGCATCCTTGAGGTTGCCGGCAAACGGCTTCCAATCGTACGCATCAATCCCGGCCACCTGGAAATACGCCACGAAATCATCCAGCATGTCATCCAGATAATCGGGCAATTTGGCCGGTTTTGCCAGACCCTTGATGATTTCCAGCAATGCCGACTGCGTTTTCGGATTGTTCACGAATCGCTCCAGCATCCCGTCCAGCAAAATCGGCTTGACGGCCGCCAGCGAAGCCGCTTCCTGCTCCGCGGTAGGCACAGGCTTTGCTGCCTCGGCGGTCATCTCGGCAGCGGTCCGGGCCTCACGGTCCGACTTCGGAATCGCCGCCGCCTCGCCGCCCAGTAGCCGCACCATAGCCCGGCCCATCGCCTCGCCGGTCAGCAGATAGGTCTCGGGATTGCGGTTGTAGTGGTAATCCTGTCCACGCGGCGATTCCGCCACTTCACGCCAGAAATCCCGCGTATCCACCGACGCCACGTTACCAGCAAATTCCGGATGCTGCGTTGGATCGCCAACAGCCATCTGGGCCTCCCAGACACCCTTCCATGGCCCCTTGTCCAGACGGTATCCGTGAAAACCAACCGTGGCCACCACCGCCCGCATCTTCGGCGCGTTGAACTCCTTGCGCAGATCCTGGATCAGGTTGACCAGATTCTGCTCATACGCTTCCTTGGTGGAACCGCTGTCCTTGTGCCCCTGGAACCAGCCGAATCCGGCAATCTCATACCCCTGGCCCGCGTAGCCGGGCACGATCTTGTCGATATCGGCCAGAGTTTGACGGACGCCTTCGACCATCAGGCGGTACTCCAACCCTTCCCACTCGCTTGGCGGCTCGGACCGGGCACTGGACGGCGGACGGAAATCCCAGTTCAGCGAGCGGTTGCCATTCGCGGTCTTGATCAACAGCACCTGCTCGTCATGGAACGCGCCCATGACGAAGCCAAAGCCCACTTCCGGTCCGATGGACTTGCCGTTATTGGATGTGGCTGAAAGCAGCGAACTCGGCCGAGTCGGAAACAGGCGCGGGTCCGTGTAGGACACATCGTGACGGGCGATCCAATTGCCTTCCGCGTCTATCAGGTACTGGAACTTGCCGTCTTTCTTCGTCAAGGTCACGAGATCACCTTTGCCTACCAGATCAACCTGTTCCATCCAGAAGGCCGCCGAGCCGCCCTTGAAGTAGGTGATCCTGACCGGATAGCGTTTTCCCGCCTCAAGGCTGACTTTCGTAATGACGGGTTTCGTGCCGGGGTCCCTGCGGTATACTTCCTTGCCATCCACCACAGCGACCGCATACGTGCTGTCACCGAATCCGGCATGCACGGTATAGTTGCCTGTAGCAGGCACATCGATGAAGGCCGTTGCGACAGGGGTGCAGGGACCATCCAGGACCGGCAGCGTCGCCGCGACGGTACCGAGAGCCACTGTGGCGGTCTTGGCTGGTGTCAGTTTGGAATAGTCAGCGCCCGGGTCATAGACACCCTGGTGGAGAGCAACCACGGCACCCTTTTCCGCAGAGGCGCCAGCCGACTGGTAAACCCCATGGGCAGCCAGCGCGGACACCCCTTTCCAGATCCACTGGCATGCCGATTTCTGCCGGCCCGAGCCGACCGGCATCAACCCCGGCAGGATGGCGGGATCCGCCGACAGGAATACGCTGGGATACTCGGGGCTGGCGCCGGATATGTCGCCCATCCCCACCATGTTCGACTGCCCGGCCAGGATATAGACCTTCACTGGTTTCTTGGGGTTGCCCGGCTGGTCATCCGGCCGCGTCAATTCCAACGGAACCACCCCACCTGCTACGGGCAGGCCTTGACAAGCCAACAGGGTAACAAGAACTGCCGACATCACACTCACTCGACGACTCATCATGTATCTCCTAGGTTAAAACGATGCCACTCCACAGGCAAAGGGAGGTAGGATAGCCGTCTCACACAAGAATATCAACATCCCCGTAAGAATATTTCGATTGTTGAACCACCGGCAACCGCAACGTAATCGAGCGCATCCTCAATACCCTGTCAGCCACAAAAATGATGTTGGTGGACTTGACTTGGATTCCCGCTTCTGCCAAACTTTCGCAGTGAAATCTTTGCGTCAAGCCGGTTCCGGCATGATTTCGGACCGTGCGAGTCGATGCCGACCGGGAAGTGAAGGGAAAACGATCTCTTATCAATTCCCTCGCCGTATGCCCTTGGACCCTGGGGCGTGGCAAGAAGACAGGCAATCCTATGCGCACATATGCAATAGTCGCGCTGATGCTGGCATTCGCAAGTCCGGCACCCGCCCAGGAGTACGAGCAGCAGCTTCAGGAACTGCTGGGCGGTGACTACCACGGTGCGAAAATCGTCGGCCTTCATAACGACAGTTACATCGCAACAGTCGACTTGGAAACCCTCACGGTTCGCGAGACGGGTCCTTACAAGGAAGCGCGGCCTTTCGAAGGATTGAGCCGGCCCTGCTGGTCACCTGATGGACAGCTCATCCTCTTTTCCCATGGCGGAACCTGTTCCCTGATAGAGGCGGATGGTACACGCATCCGCCAGATCCTGAAGAACCAACCCAAGGTCTACGAACCGAACTGGTGGATGGACCCCGTGTCGGGGGATCTCGCGATTTCGTTCACGGATCGCAGATCCAAGAACGGACTTGAGCGCGGGCGTTACGGAAATACGCTGCTGTCCAACCTGCGTACACTGCAAACACGCATCCTCTTCGACATTCCCTGCAGCACGCAGCTGTCGCGCGATGGGACCCATATCGGGGAAACGTACCGGGATACAGCGATCATAGACCTCCGGAATTCCGTGGTATACCGGCCCCACGCCGGGCAGTCCTGCAACGGTTCCCTGAGCCCCGACAACCGGTACGCCCTGATGTTTCTCTACCTGCCCCATACGCATTTCGGAATCAAGACCCGGTATGGCGAGGAACTGTGGAGGATTCGCCATCCGGAGGGCAGCGAGGAGTGGCAGAGCCCGAGGTGGTCCAATCATCCGGATTTGTGCGCCGCCGTGGCGAAGTATTCGGATGGCTATAAGCTGGTCGTCATTCGGATTTCGACACAACAGATGGTCGTGTTGAAGCACCTCGAGGGAGACTGGCAGGCACCCCACTTGTGGGTGCGCTCCGGGATCCCGGGAACCGGCCTGGCCGACGCGCCGTCAGACCTCACTACCCTCGAGGACGCCAGGCGCCTGCTGGCGGAAGCCTCCACAAACGACAATGCAACGGCCGCCGAGGCCACCTACAAGAAGGTGTTCGCCCTGTTTCCAAACCAACCCGAAGGCATCCAGGCCGGCGAGACTCTGCGCTCGCCCAGGTTCGCCCGCGAACTGGAGGCCAAGCCCCTTCTTGATGAACTCTGGCTGCTGGTGGATCGGATCCGTCCGGTGCAGGACGACAGGGCCACGTTCGACACACCATCCTTCCGAACAAGGAACCAGGCCCTGTTGGTGCGCATGGTAGGGATTTGCGCGGCACTGCGGGAGCAGTTCGGGGAAACACGCGCCGCCGCCCTCGCCGCGAAAGTCGCGGGCACGTATGGGCTCCCGGACCGGACGGATCTGCCTCAAAGCTCCCGGGTCGAGCTGATCGCCACCATCGAGGAAACGTCGCGCGTTCCCAGCGCGGCCCAGATCGCTCCATACCGCGAAGCCATTACCTACATCCGCTACCGGGTCGACCAGGTGATTTCGGGAGAGTTCACAGATCGTCAGATAGTGGTGGTTCATTGGGGGATGAGGGACGGCCAGCACACGCCCGCGGCCGGATGGGCGCGTGGCACCCGTCAACGGCTGATAGTGGAAGACTTTGACGCGCATCCGGAACTTGACCGGATCACCAGAGCCTCAGGCGCGGAGGATCGTACCCGTGCTCCCTATTGGGCGCTGGAGGTACACCAGGAGTAGGCATGGTTTTCAGCTCGCACATCTTTCTCTTCTACTTCCTGCCACTGGCGCTGCTTCTCTACTTTGCCGTACCGAACCGGGGAAAGCACTCCATGCTGACCCTGACAAGCTACCTTTTCTACGGTTGGGCCAATCCCCTGTTTGTGGTCCTCATGCTCATTTCCACCCTCATCGATTACCTGTGCGGTCTCGTCATCGCCGGGCAACCGGGAAAGGGCGGTTCCGTCCCCCCTCGCACGCTGGAAAAGGGCGGGCCGCGGACGTCACGACAGAAAGCCGCCGTGGTGCTGTCCATCTGTTCGAACCTCGCCCTGCTGGGATTTTTCAAATACTTCAACTTCGCCACCGAGAGCTATGACGCCGTGGTTGGTGCGCTCGGACTTCCCGGGCTGGATCTTGACCTCGCCTTCCGGGTCACCCTGCCCCTGGGAATCAGCTTCTACACCTTCCAGTCCATGAGCTACTCCATCGACCTCTACCGGGGGGATGCGCGCGCCATCCGGAATTTCGTCGT
>CAZZBA010000146.1:0-411 GCA_964652765.1 uncultured Victivallales bacterium
CGAGGCGTCGACCAGCCATTCCGAGCAAGTATCGCCAGCACCTGCCGACGCGACCGTTGCCGAGCAATGCGAGATCGTGGGCAGTGCCGACTTCCGCGAGCTGCTCCAGAGCGTCTACGATGCCGCCATCATCACCAACCTGGACGGTCGTGTCATCCGCGGCAACCGGCGCGCCGAGCAGTTCTTCCAGTACGAGGCCAGCCAGTTCCCCAACCTCCAGATCACCGACCTGCTCTCCGGCTCCGACGACTCCCTGATGTCCACCATCCGCGACAGCCTCAAGGACGACCGCTTCATCCTGATCCAGGCCTATTGCACCCGCGCCGACAAGAGCGTCTTCCCGGCGGAAGTCTCCGTGAACATGCTGCGCATCTCCGAGCGCGACTACATCAGCTTCTTCATCCGCGATGT
>CAZZBA010000146.1:421-8388 GCA_964652765.1 uncultured Victivallales bacterium
AGAGCGCCTGCGCACCGGCCATGCCGCCATCCAGAACTCCGGCAACGGCATCGACGTGACCGACGAGGAAGCCACGCTGGAATACAGCAATCCGGTGATGTGCGCCCTGCTGGGTATCGAGGAAGACCAGAAACCGTCGCCTCAGATCACCTCGTTCCTCTGCGATCCACGGCTGGGCAGCACCATCCGCAAGACGACGGCGCAGGGGCAGGCCTGGAGCGGCGAACTGGAGATGCTCTGCGCGGACGGGACCACGATGTTCGCGCAGGCCTCGGTCGCACCGAATATCGATGCGGATGGCGATGTGATCGGCATGGTCTGGTCGCTGCTGGATATCAGCGACCAGAAGCGCATCCATCATGAGCTGATGGAGCACAATGCCCAGCTTGCCGAGGATCTGAACCTGGCCAACGAGTTCCAGTTGGCGTTCATCCAGCGCGATTACCCGACATTCCCGCCCGGTGTGAAATCGTCCGAGTCGGCCCTGGAGTTCGGCCATGTCTATATTCCCAGCGGCGCTGTCGGTGGCGATTTCTTCGAGATCTTTGCCGTGTCCATGAGCCGGGTCGGTATCTTTATTTCCGATGTCATGGGGCATGGCGTGCGCTCCGCGCTGATCGTCGCCACGATCCGCGGGCTGATCGAGGAACTCGGTCCCTTCCGCTATGATCCGGCCGCCTTCCTCTCGCACATGAACTCGGACCTCACGCGGATCGTCAGCCACCCCGGCCAGGCCATGTTCGCCACGGCCTTCTACATGGTGCTGGATATCACCACCGGCGAGATCGTCTATGCCGGTGCCGGTCATCCTCATCCCGTCCTGCTCAAGGAGGGGAAGGCGATGGCGTTGCACCACGAGTCCGGCGTAGTCGATCCGGCACTGGGGCTTTTCCCCTCCTCGGAGTATCACCAGCAGACGGCCCGCATCGCCCCCGGCGATGCGATTGCCTTCTACACCGACGGGATCGTCGAGGCGGAGAATGCGGATACCGAGAGCTTTGACAACGCCCGCCTGGGCGAAAGCCTTTGCCGGCATGCGGGGAGCGATGCCACCGGGATGCTGGAGGCGCTGGTGTGCGATGTGCAGGCTTTTTGCGGGCGCAAGCGCTTTGACGACGATGTCTGCCTCGTCGCCATGAAGCTGCGGCACCTGCTGGACAAACGCGAGGCATGAGCCCTGCGATCACGGCAGACTGATCGGCTAACGATTCCCGGAATCCGAATGCGTTTCCCTGGGTGTCCGGTACTTCTGCTGTAGACCGGTGAGAAACCGGCGCAGGAGTTGATCCTGGCAGACGCGGTAGTGGGCGGTGCCGGGTTTCCGGAAAAAAGCGCTGAGCTCATGCTTGCTGATGGTCACGCCATCCAGTTCGAGTATTTCCAGCAGGCCCTCCGCCTGTAGATCCAGGGCGATTTTCAACTTGCGCAGGATGATATTGTTATTCAGGCGGGTCTCCGGCACTGGCAGCGCCCCCTCCTGTTTCCCGCGAAATTCAATGATCACCCCATTCAGGAACGAGGCCAGCATCTGATCGCTGCATTGCACAAAAGCGGGATCATCATCCTTCTTCAGCCAGTCGCTGATCTCGGCGCGGGTGACCGCACACTCGACATGACCGAAAATCCGGATCATTTTCGAATCACTGAAATCAAAGATATAGCGTAAACGGCGCAGCACATCGTTATTACCGACAAACATAATCACTTCCCTGGAGATCGCGCATAATCCTAACCGACGCCCCCGCTGAAAGCCGAGGCGTGATAGTCTTACAACATCCGTTCATATGAGTACAGCAGGTTTTCCCGAAACCACCGGCTACTGCCAGGCACCGCCCCCTTGCCGCCTCCGTGACCGAGGTAACGAAAGGTCTGTTTCATTTTGCACGGGACCCCGGGTGGCGGGCTTACCTCCGGGCTTGTCCGTTAAATCGGCAGGGACAACGTCCCCATGGATTCCATAGATGGTCGGCTGCATGGAGCCAGTCGGAACCTTGAATGGGTGAACGAGCTGACGGACAAGGAGGCCCAGGCTGTTGTTGAGAATAATAGCCAGGAAAAGGACGGCAAGCCATCCGAGAAAGCCGATCCACCGGACCGGGCGGTATGACTGCTTGAGCATGACGAACCAGAGCACCGCACTGGCCAGAAGGAGGGCCGAGCCAAGGGAAAAGGGAATCGTGCCCGGTATGGCGAGAAATGCCATCGCGGCAAGACTGCAGCCGAACAGCCCGAAGTACCACTTCAGCCCGGCGGCACGCTCGCCGGACAGGAAATGCGCCGTACCGTGTAGCAGTAGGCCCAGCACGACACCAACCCATTTAGGATATGGCGGAGTGCCTAACCGCATTGTTTCGAGTTGCTCCAGTCTCCGGGCGTAAGGATTCTGCTGCGATTCCATATGGATCAACCTTCAATTACCGCAGGATGAGGAAACTCATGGTTTCTGGGTGTTGACGAACACAAGCTTGCCGGGGGCGTATTGCAGGACCAGGCCGCAAGCGCTGGCCACGCTGCCGAGAAACTCGTCCGTCGGCATCCCGGCAACATCGGATTCCTCCACGATGAAGGTGCCGTCTGGTACTTCAAAGGGGATGTCCGCACCCTTGACTTCGGATACCTGCTTCATGACGTCGCGAATATCCTTCTTCTGGAACGCGATGGTGATCTCATCCTCGAGCGTGCGGCAAACGTCGCGCATGAAGTAAAGCTTGTACAGTTTCTGTTCGGCATCCCGGATACGCTGCTCAAGGGTTTTCTTGCCAACCCCGTCACCCCAGTCGAAATCCCCGAACTGGAAGCTTCCGGGTGGTGTTCCGGATGCGACGGTGGTCGTGTTCGATCCGCCAAGGGTCGTGCTGGAGGAGAAGGAATGGAACGTGGATCTGGTGGTGCCCCCGGCCCCGGAGATCACGGTCTTCTTGTACTCGATACCGACAGCCATCTGGGCAGCGATCACCCCCGCAGCCAAGACGATTCCAAATGCTCTTCTCATCCTTCCCCTTTCCTTGTGCTGTCACTGAATCGCCTTCAACCATTCTCAATCCAACGCGCAACACGTTTCTGAATGCTGGCAAGCCGGTGCGACGATAGCCTTCCAATGGATCCCTGCAGAATATCGGAAGTGACGACTGCCAGTCGCGTTGCGCGAATAACGCTATCGACTTTCAATCCTGCGAACCGTATAGGGACTATCTTCGGTCTCCATTCCGCGCATAGCGGAAGCGAGAGAAAAGCGTGACCATTCCTCATAGGGTTTACTCGTTGCGGTAGCCCGGCCCTTCATCATGAGGAATTCCACAAAATCAAGAACCTCCCGAAGTGCGTCTTCCGGCAAGACCTCGATATGTTGAACGATTGCTTGTGCTGTTGTCATTTCTCACCTGCTGATGGAAGGTTAGCAACCTAAGCCTTGATAATCAAACACAGATCTTCACCTTCCGCTTTCTTCTCAGCTTCCGGGGTCCTCTCGTTTCACCATTTGATGATGTTCTCTCGATACGGTTTATCATCCTCTGCCTCGCTGAAGACGATGTCATCGGTCATCTCGTCTGGCGTCAGCTTATCCTTGAATTTACAGAGATAGGGGTAGTTCATCTTCCCCAGATCTAAGAACCCTTCGGGCTCGACATCCGCCGAAAGCAATTCAAGACTACGCAGGTAGGTCTCGCCGGCGAAGCGTAGCGTCAGGCGGTCTCCGGCAGTCATCTTGGTCGATGAGGCCAGATAGATAAGGATTTCCGTCTCGAAACCGCCGGAGCCCGTCAAGGCGACCGGATAGATTGGCGTCGCGTGCGGGAAGCGAAGGATGAGGGGAGCCGCAAGCCCCTCCGAGACAATCCTGTGCTCCTTTTCACCCGCGTCGGGGTTGATGATTGCCACAACGAAACACCATCCTTTGGAAACGTATGAATCGAAGACTGCCGTGTCCTGGTCGCCGAACTTGAAATCCTGCTTCTCTAGCCAGTCAATCAAGCCCTTCGCGTTATCGGAACGGACGACGCTGACATCGTAGATGCCGGCCCGCTGCTCGGCAATCACATCAACGCCGAGCGATCCACGTGCTTTCATAAAACTCGGAATGATAATTAGCATGAGGAAACAGAAGAACAGTCCACACAGGGAGTAGCAAGCAAGCCTGCTCCTGTTCTCATTGACCCATCGGGGAAGTGGCAGAACGAAGGAAAGCAAGCAGAGCAAGAGCGTCAGCAACGACAGGCCTGCGATCCCAAAGAACAGAACGGTTAAGACCGTATGCGATCTCCTGGTGACCTTCGGTTGGGAGTTCATGCTCAGATACATGAACACGTGCTGGGCCGTATCCGCAGGCATACTGGCAATTTCCGGCACAGCGGGAACCGGCACAACCCAACCCAGAATGGATTTCTCGCTGCCCACGGGTATCTCGTACTTGCTTTGCAGGATGAGCGTTTCCGTCCCTTCGCCGAAAAGAATGAGAGCGCGCTGGTAGGGGATCGTAGGCGGAATGTTCTCCCGCCAGAACATCTTGCCGTCCGCCAGCGACTGCGCGGCCGTTGTGGCCAGGATCAAGGCGATAGCTGCAATTCGTTTCATAGCTTGATACTCCCAATGTCAGCATCCCGGTCGCATTTCCCGGCGTGATCGCGCCAATCAGCCTGGCCATATTCCAACTAGAGGCGAAACACCTTGAGTTTTAATTCCTTGATGTGTCTGAAGTGCTTTGCGTTGCTTGAGCAAAGCGTCATGTTGTTCTCGGTGGCGGTTGCCGCAATGAGTGCATCGCCAGCCCTGAGACCGTGGGAGAGGGAGTACTCCTCAATGTACACGGTCGCCCGATGGCCAATCGTCTCGGTAAGGGGGAGCGTCCTGAAGCCAAAATCCCTGAGGAACTGTTTGGTGCAATCGTGCTGCGTCTTGTTCGCCGCGCATTGCAGCAACTCCAGATAGGTCTGCACGGAAATGAAGCGTTCATCTTCCTGCTCAACAAGATCGGCTGCCTTGCGGTTGCCCCTCTCGATCCAGATGAAGATGTCCGTATCAAATATCACGACAGCGCCCCCCTCGCAGACGATCCATCTCCGCCTCAACAGATTGACCGGATCCTCGCATACCGAAGAAAGGGTGTTCTTCAACCTTTGTGCAGGTCCGGTTAGCCGTCGCCACCAGTACGCCCTTGGTTTTGCCCCGATAGAGGATATTCACATCCTCGTTCCGGTCGAGAGCCTTGAGGACATCGTTCATATGGTATCGTAGATCGACAATGGTTGCCTGCATCATATCACCTCGTTTATGTATACTGCCACTATGCATTACCGCGATCAGCTTGTCAAGCGGCCTCGGCTCTTCAGCGGCGAATGATCCATTCTCGACGGCCGCCCTGTCCCCACCCTCCTACGTCGGAAAAGGCAATTTATTCAACGCCAATAAAACATCGAAAGGTAGAGAGTACGGCTTGTGCAAGTTGTTTTACGTCAATTCATGGGTTGTTCAGTCTTGATCACAAAATCCACGATCAATGGATAGTGGTCCGAGGATACGTCCTCGCCTACTTGCCGATCAACTATCATGATCTGCTCCGAATGCAGGCAATGGTCGATTGGTATGCGCAGGAGCAGGGTGTAGTTAGGCCAGGTTGGCTGTACACCAAACCCTTTTGCACTGTCGCGGAGCGCCGTTTGCACGAGAAGCCTGCGAAAATGGTAGTTCCAGGGGGTTACATTGAGATCGCCGAGAAGAAGAACGGGAAGATGCGTCCGGGCATAGTCCGGGAGCCGGTTCAACTGCTCGTTCCGCCACCTGGAGTAGTCTCGTCCGCCGGGAGGAAGGGGGTGCGTCGCGATCACGCGCAGGTTGGTGTGTGCGGCGATGACAGTTGCGAGAATCGAGGGCACGCCAGCATCCCCGATAATGACCACTTCGCCTTCAGCAAGCGGCAGCTTGCTGAAAAGCCCGATCCCGAAATTATCCTCCCTGGGTTGCGTAATTGAATGCGGGTAAGAGTTCGTGAGCCACGCCAATTCCGGCATCCAGCGGGAACTGATTTCCTCCAGTACCAGGATATCGGGGTCGGCCGCGGAGATGACCTCCCTCACCCGGTCGGGATCGCCAAGACGTGTGTTCACGTTAATCAGCATTGCCCGTAATACGGGCGCGGTATCGGGCTTCCCGCTTGATCCTCCAAAATACAGAGGTAGCACCAGTGCCAGATTCACGCAGGCAAAAACCAGAAATACGGCTGCCGTTCGGCGGCGGCGTCCACCCAGCAGCAGCAAACCAAGAACGCCGAGTCCGATCGCGTACTGCACACGGAAGTGCGAGAACAGGTCCAGAAACCAGGAGAAACGACCGAGGAACCCGAAGACCGTGCCCACGCATGCAACAACCCCGGCAGCCGTGAGCAGCCCCCACGGATTGATTCCGAGACGGAGGAAATTATGTTGTTTCTCGTTCATGATCCTCAGCTAACTTCGTGAATCAGACTCTGGCGCTAGCGACAATCGCCCGCTTTCACTGTTCTCTAAACGCTTGATCTTAAAATAGTTAATTATCAGGCGTATGAAGTAGAAGGGAGCCAGGTAGAATGCAAAATGCAGGGTCACGAGGATGTACCCCGGCACGGTGAGGAGGGTGAAGCGCGCCGTCGGCTGGATTCCGGAACGCAGGACCTCGCCGAAGGAGAAGATCCACACAAAGGGCAGGATGTTGTTGTAGGGGCCGATGGAGGCACCACACACCGGGCAGAACCACACCGGAAGCTCGCACGGGGTCGTGCAGCGATGGCACACGGGGATGGCGTCGTGAGCCCGGACGGCTGCGTCCAGCTCCGCTGGCCACGGATCGGGTTTATCGAGTGATTTCCACCACCCGCGAATCCGATCGGCAAGGACCGTGCTCAGTTTATTCGACTGCCACTCGCGCCACATCACCCACGCCCCTCATTATTTGTTAGCCGATACACGTATTCGATGGCTGGGTTTATCAAATACACCCGGACTTGGCAATTCTCTACTCTAGGCTTGAACTGGGGGGCGGAAATCCCCATCATGGGCTGTTCAAGGGAGATGCTATGAGTGCTGATAAATTCTATGTGACCACGCCGATCTACTATGTGAACGACAAGCCGCATATCGGCCATGCCTACACCACGATCCTGGCCGATGTGCTGGCCCGCTACCACCGGCTGGCAGGCCTGCCGGTCCATTTCCTGACCGGTACCGACGAGCATGGACAGAAGGTGCAGCAGGCCGCCGACAAGCGCGGCGTGCCGCCGAAGGCACATGTGGACGAGACGGTCGTGCGTTTCCAGGATCTCTGGAAGCACCTGGAAATCACAAACGACGACTTTATCCGCACCACCGAACCGCGACATGTCGAGACGGTGCAGCGGATCCTGCAGGACCTGTATGACCGCGACGAGATCTACCGCGCGGATTACGATGGCTGGTACTGCGTGACCTGCGAGCGGTTCTTCACGGAGAAGGACCTGGTCGACGGCAAGTGCCCCGAGCCGGGCTGCGGTCGCACGGTGGACCGCATCACGGAAACAAACTACTTTTTCCGCATGAGCAAGTACCAGGACTGGCTGGTGGACTATATCAACACGAATCCGGAATTCATCCAGCCCGACTTCCGGCGCAACGAGACCCTCGGGTTCCTGCGCAATCCGCTCAACGACCTCTGCATCTCGCGCCCGAAAAGCCGCCTGGCCTGGGGGATCGAGCTGCCGTTCGACCACGCTTTCGTGACGTATGTCTGGTTCGATGCGCTGGTGAACTATATCTCCGCCATCGGCTACGGGACCGACGAGGAGCGCTTCCGCCGCTGGTGGCCGGCCTCGCTGCAACTGATCGGCAAGGATATCCTGACGACCCACACGGTCTACTGGCCGACGATGCTCAAGGCGATGGGCCTGGAGATGCCGCGCACGGTCTTCGCGCACGGCTGGTGGCTGGTCGGGCGCGACAAGATGAGCAAGAGCGCCGGTAACG
>CAZZBA010000146.1:8398-9508 GCA_964652765.1 uncultured Victivallales bacterium
ACCCGATGGAGATGGCCGAGCGCTACGGGGTGGACCCTTTCCGCTATTTCCTGATGGCGGAGATGTCGCTCGGGCAGGACGCCAGCTTTACCGAGCAAGCGTTCGTGCGGCGCTACAATTCCGACCTGGCCAACGACCTGGGCAACCTGCTCAGCCGCGTGATGCGCATCATCGGCTCGGCGTTCGATGGCTGCATCCCGCCCTGCGGGGCGCTGGGGGCGGACGAGGTGCAGCTCCAGGAAGTGACGCTGGCGGCCGCCCGCGAGATGATGGCGGCGGTGGAACGGATGCGCCTCGACCAGGGGCTGACGGCACTGGCGGGGGCGATCCGCGAGGCGAACCGCTACGTCGAGAAGCGGCAGCCCTGGACGCTGGCCAAGCAGCCGGGCGAGGAGACGCGCGCGGAACTGGGCACCGTGCTGTACTGCGCGGCGGAGACGCTGCGCATCGTCAGCGGCATGCTCTATCCGACGATGCCGGGGCGCATGCGGGAACTGCGCGCCGCGCTGGGTTGCGCGGCCGGCGAACCGGTGTTTGCCAACCTGTCGCACTGGGGCGAGCTGAAGAGCGGCGAGAAGACCGGCGGGATGTGCAGCCTGTTCCCGCGGATCATGCCGCCCAAGGAAGAAGCCGCGCCGGAGGCGGCCCCTCCCCCCGCCGCGCCGAAACCCGCGAAGGCGGAAAAACCCAAGGTGGAGAAGACCGTGGGCGTCGCTGAGATCGGGTTCGAGGATTTTACGAAACTGGACCTGCGCACCGCCAGGGTGCTGGAGGCCGAACGGGTCGAGGGGGCAGACAAGCTGCTGCGGCTGCAGGTCGAGACGGTGGGCGGCAAACGCCAGATCGTGGCCGGTATCGCCAAGCATTATGCCCCTGAGGCGCTGATCGGCAAGCTGATCGTCGTGGTGGCGAACCTGAAGCCGGCAACCATCCGCGGTGTGGAGTCGCGCGGCATGCTGCTGGCGGCCAATGACGGCGAGACGCTGCGGCTGGTGACGGTGGACGGCGACGCGGGAACCGGGCTCCGCGTCGGCTGATACAAGATCGGGATTGCAGCGCGGGGCTGTCTGGAGTAGGTTAACGGTGGCCATTGTGGCTGGTGGTGTGTAT
>CAZZBA010000147.1:0-742 GCA_964652765.1 uncultured Victivallales bacterium
GCTTGTTGCGGGTTTCCTGCCCCATCATCCGCTGCTGGATCCACTTCTCGCTGCGGCCGTGCTGTTGCCAGTATTCGCGGGCGCGGTCAAGCGATCGGGCCGGATCGCTCATATCCTGAATCCGCTCATAGCCGACCTTGGCGAGCCAGAGCTTGATCGGCTCGGCCTTGGAACTGGGAACCGATTGAATGATGCGCAGAAGTGTTTCTGGATCAGCCACATCGGTTAAATACGCCTTCCCGTCTGCCGCTTCCAGTTTCAGTCGGTTACATTTTGTAACCGACTGACTTCCCTCTTTCTTGAGCCGGTTCTTCAGTACCTTCCAGTAATTTCTCGCGGCTTGGTAATCCGGCTGCTGGATCAGCGCCGCCACGATGTCCACGACGGAGAAATACCAGGTTTCGGTCTTCTCGTCGTAGGTGCGGCGGATTTTGAATTCCTCGAAAACGGCCAGTGCTTTTTCAGTATCCATATGGGCAAAATTACACGGTTCGCCGGTCGTATTCAATGCTGGAATCGCGGCAGGGGCGCATCTGCGTTTTGTTGTAGGTCCCTATGTCTGCACGAGGTCAAACTGCTGGATCGCGTCCAGTTGGCATCCGCCTTCGCGCTGCGCCTGCTTCGGTAGGACAAGCAACTGGACGTACCTACGTAAGGCCAGGTGACCTTCTCCCTTTATTCAACTTTCTTACTCTTTGTCGATTCCATTGTCAGCGGCTCACCGAGGACGGTTCGCCCTACC
>CAZZBA010000147.1:842-9395 GCA_964652765.1 uncultured Victivallales bacterium
TGTTGCTTGAGCGGTCAGCGGCTCACCGAGGACGGTTCGCCCTACCTGTTGCTTGAGCGGTCAGCGGCTCACCGAGGACGGTTCGCCCTACCTGTTGCTTGTTGTGCGGGTAGGGCGAACCGTCCTCGGTGAGCCGTGCGGAGTATAGGCAACGTCATGCGTCAATTCTGCTGTACATGCCGGCGGAGTTCGGCGATGGCGCGGTCGGGGTCGGTGGACTGCAGGCGCGGGAATGTGCCGCTGTCGGTGAGATACTCCTTGCCGTGCCGGATCATGATGCGCCCGTCGCGGACCTCCAGGATGGAGATGCCCTTGGCGGCGGCCAGCACGCGTAGCTCGGCAATCGCGAAGAGGCGCTTGACCGAAGGGGGTGGCGGACCGAAGCGGTCGGCGATCTCGGCATGCAGATCGACGATGGCCTCGGGCTCGGTCGCCTCGGCGAGGCGTCGGTAGACCGCCACGCGCAGCCGTTCGTCCGGTATGTAGGCGTGCGGCAGCATGGCGGACGCGCCCCTGTCCTTCTCCTGCGCGGGACGGATGAAATCGAGCCGCAGTTCGGTCGAGAAGAGCGGGGCCACGGTCTCGCCCTTCAGACGGGCGATCGCGCGTTCGAGCAGTCGGCAGTAAAGGCCGAAGCCGACTGCCGAGATGTGTCCGCTCTGGGCCGATCCCAGGATGTTGCCCGCCCCGCGGATCTCCATGTCGCGTACCGCCAGGTTGAAGCCGGCTCCCAGTCCGGCATGGCGGCGCACGGCCTGGATGCGCTCGCGCGCGTCGCTGTCCACCATGCCGTGGGCGGGCAGTAGCAGGTAGGCGTAGGCCTTGCGATCGGACCGCCCGACGCGCCCGCGAAGCTGGTAGAGGTCGGCAATCCCGAACCGGTCGGCTCGGTCGATCAGGATGGTATTGGCGTGGGGGATGTCGAGCCCGCTCTCGATGATGGTGGTGCAGAGCAGTACATCCACCTCGCCAGCGGCAAAGCGGCGCATCACGCCGGACAGCGCCGATGCCTTCATCTGCCCGTGGGCGATCTCGATCACCGCCTCGGGCACGAGGGCGGAAAGGCGGTCGCGCAGGCGCTGGATGGACATCACCCGGTTATGCAGGAAATACACCTGCCCGCCCCGGGCCAGCTCACGGCGGATGGCGGCGCGGATGACCTCGTCGGTGGCATTGGCCATGATCGTCTCGATGGCGACGCGCTCGCGCGGCGGAGTGCGGATCAGGCTCATGTCGCGCGCGCCGGTCATGCTCATGTACAGCGTGCGCGGGATCGGGGTCGCGCTCAGTGTCAGCACATCCACCTGCTGCCGGACCTTCTTGAGCCGCTCCTTGTGGGCCACGCCGAAACGCTGCTCCTCGTCGATGATCACCAGCCCCAGGCAGGCGAAGCTGACGCCCGGCTGCACGAGGGCATGCGTACCGATGATCATATCCACCTCGCCAACGGCCAGCGACTGCAGGATCTCGCGCCGCCGCGCGGGTGTCTGGAAGCGACTGATCACGGCGATGCGGACATTGAAGCCCGCCATGCGTTCGGAAAACGTCTGGTAATGCTGCTGGGCCAGGACCGTGGTCGGCACCAGCACGGCGACCTGGTGGTGGTCCTGCACGGCCTTGAAGGCGGCACGCATGGCCACTTCGGTCTTGCCGTAGCCGGCGTCGCCGCAGATCAGGCGGTCCATCGGACGGATGGATTCCATATCGGCGCGCACATCGCGGATGACGGTTTCCTGGTCGACGGTCTCCTGGAAGGGGAAGGCATTCTCGAACTCGTGCTGCATCGGGGTATCCGGCGGGAATGCATGGCCCTGCAGCAGGTTGCGGCGCGCCTGGATCTCGAGCAGTTCCGCTGCCAGGTCGTGCACTGCCTTCTGGGCGGCCCCCTTTTCGCGAGCCCAGCGGGTGCCGCCCAGGCGGTGCAGGACGGCGGTGCGCCCGGCCATGCCGACGTAGCGGCTGAGCAAATGCGCATGGGTGACGGGCACATACAGCATGGCCTCCTCGGCGTATTCGATGGCGAGGACTTCCTGGAGCTGGTTGTTGAAGGTGATTTCCCGCACGCCGAGATAGCGGCCGACGCCGTGATCGACATGCACGACGAGGTCATCCTCCTCCATGTCAGTGAAATCGGTGATGCGCGACCCGGCGTAGCGTCCGGCGCGGCCGCGTTTCCCGTCGGGGGCCTCATGGCGGCGCAGGGTACGCCGCCGACCGTAGAGGTCGGATTCGGCGACCACGGTCAGTCGAAGGTCCTCGGCGCAGAAGCCTTCGGAAAGCTGGCCGATGCGCAAGTCCATCGCGCTGATGCTGTGCTCGCGCGCCAAGTGCAGCTTGAAATGGTCGAGCGACCCCTGCGTGTCGAAGAAAACCGTGATGTGGTGATGTCGGCGGGCACGGGCATCGAGATCGTCGAGCAGTCGTTGTCGGGCCTCGTCAAGCTGTGCGGCCCCGGCCGTGGCGGGCAGTGCCACGGCGCACGGCAGCGGCTCGAACGCCACTGCCGGCTCAGCGTTGTCCGCGCCGATGTCGAGATGCCGTATGTCGCCCCGTTGCTGCAGGCGTTCGCGAATCGCCCCGGTGGTCAGCAGTCCGGCATCGGGGTAGTCGATCGCGAGATGCTGTGCCTGCATCTCGATCGCGGTGGCATCGCTCCAGGCGACAGTCAACGGCCCGCGGACATGATCCGTCAGGGCGGCGGTCGCAGGAGTCTCGCCGCTGGCGGCGGTTTCGCGGGCGGGCGTGATCCGGAATGTGGCGGTCTTCTCGACGGCCCGCTGGGTGATGGGATCGAAGAGCCGCAGCGACTCGACGGTATCGCCGAAAAGCTCGATACGCAGCGGCCAGGGGCTGTCCGGCGGCCACAGGTCGATGATACCGCCACGGCGCGAGGCCTGGCCCTTGTCCACGACTTCGGACTCGAACGCGTAGCCGGTGTCCGACAGCCTCTGCAGGAACGCGCTGGAATCGAGCTGCTCATCGACGGCGACAAGCTGAGTGCTGGAGGCGAGGCTGCCGGGGCTGGAGGTCGGCTGCAGGAGGGCCGTGGTGCAGGTGACGATGACGGCCGGGGTCGCTGCCGGCAATTCGGCCAGGCGGTACAGCGTATGCAGGCGCTGGCCTGCGATATCGGGGTCGTCGCCGCCGGTATCCGCGGATGGCCCGCGCCCGGGGGCAGGGGGGTAGGCCAGGATGAACGGTTCCAGGGCGGGTGCCAGCGCATGGAGGTTCCGGCAGGCCTGCTCGATGGTGTCGGGGTCGTGCGTGACCCATAGCACGGTGCGCTGGCGCGGGGCCGCCAGGGCCGCGATGGCAAAGGCCTCGGCGGACGCCGGCAGAGGCGGCAGGCGCGATTCATCTGTCTGCCGATCGAGCTGGGCGGCGAGATGCTTGATGGCGTTGGTCAGGTTCACGGTGGCTTCAATCCCGTTTGCGCAGGTGCGAGGGCGGTATGCCCGTCATGTCGCGGTACTTGGCCACGGTGCGTCGCGCGACCGTGATACCACGTTCCTTGAGGATGGACATGATGGCGATATCGGAAAGCGGGTTGCTGCTGTCCTCGTCGGCGATGATCGAGCTGATGATGTCCTTGACGGTTTTGTTCGAGATGTCGTCGCCACCGCTGGTCCTGAGACCCGGATTGAAGAAGTACTTCATCTCGAACGTGCCGACCGGGGTGCGCATGTATTTCTGGTTGACCGCGCGGCTGACGGTGGTCTCGTGTACCCCGACCGCATCCGCCACTGCCGCCATGGTCAGTGGGCGCAAGTGCGAGACGCCGTGTTCCAGGAAATCGGTCTGTTGACGCACGATCTCGGAGGCGATCTTGTAGATGGTGCGCTGCCGCTGGTCGATGCTCTTGAGCAGGAACGTGCTGGAGCGGAGCTTGTCGCGGATGTAGGTCTTGACCTCGCGCGTGGTATCCTCGGCCTCCATCAACTCGCGGTAATGCTTGCTGATGCGCAGGTGCGGCAGGCGGTCATCGTTGAGGATCACCACATACTCGCCCTCGACCTTGCGGACGACCACTTCTGGAATGACATAGTTGGAGGCGTTTTCGGAGAACGCGCGTCCGGGTGTCGGGTCGAGCGTGGCGATGAACGCCGTCGCGGCCTTGACCTCGTCGGGCGTCACGTGCAGCAGTTTGGCGATCTTGTCGGTCTTGTGGGCGGCCAGCAGTTCGATATGGTCGCGCACGATATCGCCCGCGATCGAGTCCGCCTTGCCGATCCGCTCGAGCTGGAGCAGCAGGCAATCGCGGAGGTCGGAGGCACCGACCCCGATCGGATGGAAGTCCTGTATTGTCAGCAGCACGTGCTCGATATGCGCGGTGGGGAAGGGGGTGGTCGCCACCATGTCGGCGACCGAGGTGGTCAGATAGCCATCATCATTGATGCTGCCGATAATCATTTCGCCGATCTGCTGGTCAATGGGCGAGAGGTCAGACATCACCAGCTGCTGCATCAGGTGTTCCTGGAGCGATTCGTGCTGTGGCAGCGAGTCCATCAGGAACTGATGCTTTTCCTGGTCCTCGGTCGTGCCGGGGCGGTTGTCGATATCCTGGAAGAAATAATCGCGCCATTCGTCGTCGAGTTTGGCGAGCACCTCGAATTCCTTGTCGAAGGTCATCTCGCCGGTATCGACCTCCACGTCCGCACTATGCTCCACCTCCAGCTCAGGACCTTCCGGCGCGAGTTCCTCCAGCGTCGGGTTCAATTCCAGTTCCTTCTGGATCATTGTCCGCAATTCCATGATCGGGACCTGCAGCATCTCGAGCGACTGGCGCAACTGTGGCGCGAGCACCATCTGCATGCGCTGGCTTTGATTCAATGAAAGTGATTGTGTTGGCATGGCTTTTGCTGTTGACCTGATCGATACGCAACTAATCTAGCCGCTGTCGCATGGCGGGTCAATTAGGAATGTCCGATTTACCGTTACCGCAGCAGATGCAGCCGGAAGGTACTGCCTTCACCCAGTGCACTCTTGACCGTGATGCGTCCTGCGTGCGCCAGCGCGATATGCTTGACGATGGACAGCCCGAGTCCCGTGCCGCCGAGCTGGCGGCTGCGTCCCTTGTCCACGCGGTAGAATCGCTCGAACAGCCGCTCGAGATGGCGCTGCTCGATACCGCGCCCGTTATCCTGGACGTCAATGATCACATTCGGTCCTTCCATCGCCGCCGTGACGCTGACCGATGCACCGGGTTCGCTGTACTTGATGGCGTTTTCCACGAGGTTCGTCACCGCCTGTTCCAGCAGGTGAGGGCTGATCTGTGCCGTGAGGTCGTCTGGGCAGGAAACCGTGACCGGGATCTGCTTAGCGGACGCCTGCACGTTGCAGACCTCGACGGCGGATTCGAGCACCGGCAGCAGCGGCAGCGTTTCCAGCGTGATCTGATGCTGCCGGGTCTGGTGCTCGACCGAGGACAGCAGCAGCAGGTCAGCCACGATCGCGTTGAGGTGTTCGGCCTGCTTGGCGATGATGCCGAGAAAGCGCGACCGGGCCTTCGGGTCGGCGTCCGCCCCGTCAAGCAGGGTTTCGACAAAACCCTTGATGGATGTGATCGGGGTCTTCAGCTCGTGCGACACGTTGGCGACGAAATCCTGCCGCATCTGCTCGAGCTGCCGTACACGCGTGATGTCCTGCATGACCGCCAGGGCTCCAATGCGGTCGCCAGCAGGGTTGCGCAGAGCGGATCCCCGGACAGTCAATATGCGCGAGGTTTCGCCGTTCAACTGGATTTCCCCCTCGACGGGGTTGTCGCTGTCCATGGCGGCGGTCAGCAGGCGGTGCAGTTCGGTGTTGCGCACCCGTGTTTCCAGCGGCTGCCCCTTGGCCTTCTCGATATCGATGGCGAGCAAGGTCCCTGCGGCCCGGTTCAGTTCAACCACGACGCGGGACTTGTTGACGGCCAGCAACCCCTCGGTCATGGAGTCGAAAACAGCCAGCCGGGTGTTGCGTTCGGAAAAGAGCTGCTTGATCCGGTCGTCCATCTGGGCGGCCATCTGGTTCATGGCGGCTGACAGCGCGGCCATTTCCTCCGATCCGGTGACCGGCAGCTTGTAGGAGAGATCGCCCTGGGCGAAACGCAGTGCGCCCTCGCGCATCTGCTTCAAGGGGTGTGTCACGTGCCGGGCGACCCAGTAGGCAAAGACACCCGCCAGAAGCGCGACGAAAAGGCTGGCAACGGAAATACGGTAGATAATGGAACTCATCGCGTGGTCGATATCGGCCAGGGGCATGGCGACACGCACGAACATTTCGATCTGCCCATTGACGTTCACCGGTACCGCCATGTAAAGCAACCGCTGACGGACGGTCGAGCTATAGCGCTCTAACGCTTTCGGGGTGCCCTGCGCTGCCGCTTCCACTTCGGGACGGTTGCGGTGATTCTCCATCACCGCAGGATTCTCATCCGAGTCGCCGATCACACGGCCATTTGCCAGCAGCACGGTGACCCGGACCGGCAGGATCTGGTCGAATTCGCGGCAGAGCTGGGCGATCCGTTCGGGGGAGAGCAGGCTGCCCTCGCCGTTACGCAAGGTCCGTTCCAGCAGCAGTGCCTGCGAGAGCAGGTCGCGTTCCAGTTGTGAACGGTGCAAGGCTTCCGTGCGCCGCAGCGCGTACCAGGATACGATAAACAGCGAGACCAGCATGATCAGCAGGTACGTGGGGTAGATCTGTCGTAGCAAACGTCTTCTTCTCATGCGACTCCCGTCTTTGCCTGGACGGAGAAGCGGTAGCCGACGCCGCGTACCGTCTCGATGTGCTTGCCGTACTTCTTCAGCTTCTTGCGGAGTCCGACGATCTGGACATCCACGGAACGGTCGGTCACCGGATAGTCCTCGCCCTTGACGGCGTCGACGATCTGGTAGCGCGTGAACACGACCCCCGGACGGCGGGCGAGAGCTTCGAGTACGCGGAACTCGGTCAGCGTCAGTTCCACCGGTTTGCCGGCGAGGCGTACCTCGTGATGCAGGTTGTCGATCTCGATCTCGCCGCGCCGCATGACCTCGCTGCTATCGTCGACAGTCTCCCCTGTGCGTCGCAGGGTCGCCCGCACCCTTGCAAGCAGCACGCGCGGGCTGAACGGCTTGGTGATGTAGTCGTCAGCTCCCAGCTCGAGCCCGGTCACGACATCCGCCTCGCTGCCTTTGGCGCTGACCATGATCACTGGCACATGGCGGGTGTTCTCCTCCAACCGGATCCGGCGGCAGGCCGTGAGGCCGTCCATGCCTGGCAGCATCAGGTCGAGCAGGATCAGGTCGGGCAACCGGACGCCAATGGCTTTCAGGCCATCCTCGGCGGTTCCCCTGCAACTGACCTTATAGGCCTCTTTTTCCAGATTGAACCGGATCAGCTCCTGGATATCCTCGTCATCCTCGATCACCAGAATCCGCTCGCCAGCCATAAACACCTCCTTGGTGGTGTGTCCGTATCCAACATCCATGACATGCACCATCCAATATCTGACAACATTCGTCAACAATAGATGTATTGAAAGGTTGTTAGCGTAGTGTTAGGCTGAGGTTCCTTTACGATAAAACAAGGAGGCATGAACATGTTCAAGCTTGCAAAACTTCTGGCCCTTGCTTTCGGGACGGGCGGCTTTTTCCTGTTATGCCGACACCTGGCCGTGCCGCCGGTTTCCCTGTCGTCCCTGGCGGGCTGGGGGCTGTTCTGCCTGCTTTTCAGTTATGAGCTGGCTGGCAGCCGCAAGCGTGTGCGCAATGGCATCGAGGAGAAGACCCCGATGCAGCTTGCCTGGACCGCGGCCGGTGTCATCTGCCTGCTGGTGGCGTTCGTTTTCCTGTTCATCTGGTTCTGAGCTTCCTCTTTCAGCGGCCCATCTCGCGTAGCCGCCGGTACGGGAAGAAACCGGTCGAATGGCCGTCCGACCAGGTGATCCCGAGCGCGTAATTTCCGATGGTCCGCACCTCCTCGGCGTGGATGTCATCCGGGACCGAGTCCGGATCCAAGGTGGGACGTCGGCTCATCTCGTCCACGCACAGGGCGCAACTGCAAGCCATCCGCAAGTCACGGTTCGGGATGCGGATCGGATCCTCGCCTGACCACTGCAGGATGATGTGGCTGGCGGTGGTCTCGATCTCCGGCTTGGCCGGCTTGGAAATCAACTGCTTGCCGAGCGCGCGCATGACGGCATCGGTGGCCCCGGCCGCTTCCGCCGTGGCGGCAAACGTTTCCAGGCCGCTGCTCATGACCGTGTTGATCGGCAGGGTCGCCAGTGTCTCCAGCCCGAAGCGGTCAAGCAGCGTGTTGCCACCGGAGGGACCGAAGATGGCGTGCCGCTTGCCGCATCCGTCGCACTCGAAGTACGCCATGTTCTCGATGACACCGATCACGGGGACGTTGACCGTATCGAACATCATGATGCCCTTGCGCACGTCGGCCAGTGACAGCTCGTGCGGGGTGGTGACGATGACGGCCCCGTCGATCTGCACCGATTGCGAGAGCGTCAACTGGATGTCCCCGGTTCCAGGAGGGAAGTCAATGACTAGGCAATCCAACTCGCCCCATTCGACCTGGTGCAGC
>CAZZBA010000148.1:0-9343 GCA_964652765.1 uncultured Victivallales bacterium
CTCACCCCGGAGCGGGCAAGCGTGTGGACACTGGCCCTGCGTATCCCGGGATGGTGTCGCGAAGCGACACTGTGCGTCAACGACAAAGCGGTAGCACTCGCCCCTGTCACCACAAGAGGCTACGCCCGCATCAGGCGGAAATGGCATCCCGGTTATCGTGTTGATCTCGTTCTACCAATGCCGGTCGAGCGCATCGCCGCGCATCCTGCAGTGAGGCAAAATGGCGGGCGCGTGGCCCTGCAAAGGGGGCCGGTTGTGTACTGTTTCGAAGAGGCGGACAACGGTAGCAACCTCAACGACGTTGTGCTGCGCCCTGACCGGGCATTCAAAATCACACGGGGCGATTCTGGCCTCTTGGCAGGTGTTCCACGGATTCACGCCAAGGCCTGGCGGCGAGAGCCGGAAGGCTGGAAGGGCAGACTGTATGGACGGCAGGAATCGCGGCATGTTCATTGCGACGTCACGGCCATACCGTACTTCATGTGGGCTAATCGCTCCCCGGGCGAAATGCTCGTCTGGATACGGCAAGCCGAACAAGGCAAATCCAACGTACGCGATAGACCGCGCCGTTGATTTGCAGCGCCAAACAACAACAAACAAAGGATACACATGGACTTCCCAATGCAATTCAGTGGCGGTGCATCTTCCCCAACAAGGCCCAAAACCATGAGCCAGTGGGACATAAGAGAATCCTTGACTCCCAGTCGCATGACCATGGTCATGTGGGATCAGTGCTATGCCTTGCGGCACGGTCCCGGAGGTTCCTTTCAGAACTACGACCGCATCCTGGATGAAGTTATCGAGCGGGGATACAACACGCTGCGACTTGATCCGATGCTCCAGTGGATTGACCTCGCGGCGCCGGAACGCGAATTACATTGGCCGGACCCTCGACAGCCTTTCATGCCGTGGAACTGGAATACGGAAGTGACCGGGCCGGTGGGTTCATGGATTATCGAATTCATGGAGAAGATGCTCTCGCGGAACCTCCACTATACGCTGAGCGCCTGGTGGTTTTGCGGCGCCCAGCAGGGGCCGGTTCCGACACGCGTTCCCAGATCGCACATTGAGGCCGCAGAGATGTGGATAAAAACTCTGGAACAATACAAAAGAAGATTCGGCTTTAAAGGGTTGGTCTATGTGGACATCGCGAACGAGGTCCCCTACTTCCTCCCTGGATTCATGGATTCCTTCAGCAAGGAAACAGGCGATGGCTGGAGCCTCCAGAGGTTTTCGGATAAGCAAAAGGCATTCCTTGCAAAAGACTTGAATAGGGCCGTCGCCATGTTGGCGAGCGAGTTCCCGGAAGTTCGGTTTACAGCCTCCATCCATGGCGACCCGAGGTGGTTGGAGGTGCCTCTTGAATTCGATTGCCTGGATGTGCATTTTTACGCCGACGCCGATACGCGCTGGTCCACCCGCACCCGTTTTGCCAAACACATGCCGGTACTTTTCACCGATGATTCCTGGCACAGAGATTTCAGCGACCGCTGTGAGAAAACCCATCTCGCCATAGCGCCCATGCTGCGCGCCCGCCAAAGACACAAACTCTCGGCTTTCGCCGCTTGGGCTGCCGAACGCGGGATGCCCTTGACAACGACAGAGTCATGGTCTTCCTGGTACTATTTTGATTCTCCGAATCTGGACTGGGGCTGGCTGTTGGACTGGGCTTCGTGGTCAGTCGACGATGCCCTTGAGTTCGAGATGTGGGGGTGGACTCCTCACAACTACTGCCAGCCACATTTCAAAAATTGGCAGGATGTTCGCTGGCATCAGAAACTGACCGAACGATTTCTGAAGGGCCGACCAGTGTCGCCACAGAAATGAGTATCAAGCAAATGCCCGGTACGGCTTCGCCGCCCGAGATGTGCAGAAAAACACGGAGGAAGAACGATGAGACAATGGGGGCTTTGCGCAGTACTTTGCGCCGGAGGTTTGATGATGGTGGAAATGCAGACGCGTGGGGAAGAAGGACTTGTTGCTGTCGAGTTGGATCCATCGACCGTCATCTGTCAGAAATTCATGGGGTTCGGCGTTGAGTGGGATTCCCATAGCTACAACGACTCAGGCGTTACCGATGAAGATTTCGCAGTCATTCGCAAACGGGTCGAATGGATGCGGCTGCCCATCGCTCGAATCATGATGCTGACCAAATGGTGCTACAAGGGGAATGGCCGGTATGACTGGGATGATCCCCAGATGAAATTGCTCTATCGTAACCTGGACGTCTGCCAGAAGCTTGGAACAACCGTAGTGCTTACCGATTGGGGTATTGAACCTGTCTGGACAAAAACGCCCGACATAGAAAAGGTGAGTGATCCCAAGTACGCCGAAGTCATATCGACCTATATGGACCATCTCCTGAACACAAAGAAATACACATGCATCAAGTATTTCATCCTGGTTAACGAGCCGAACCTGGAAGTCAAAGATTGGAACCGCTGGAAAAAGGGAGTGGAGAATGTTTCTGCCGCATTTCAGGCAATAGGGCTTGCGGGGAAGTTCACTTTTATGGGTTCGGATCAATCGAATGGGGATGATTGGCACAGGAATGCCGTCGACCAGCTTCAAAACACTTTTGGAGCCTACGACATCCACCATTACGCCAAGGAGGATATGGTTCGGACCGGAGGAATATTCGACTACTACAAAAAGAACTGGGACTATGCGTTGTCGCGAGATCCCAAGGCGATCACAGGGTCAGACCTGTACAATAGACATTGACAGCAAGAGGGGGAGGGGGGGCAGGGTATTACGCATGCCAAGGCCATGGAGAATCCGATATGCAGGAGCGATGTATCGCCTGACCCAGCGAGAGGTGGGGAAGTATTATGGCTACACCGGCGACGGAGAAAGAGGCTGGCATTGAAGATGTCCGCCGACAAGGAGCTGGCAGTGCGTTTCAATCAATTGACCCGCTCGCTTTCAAAGTACATTGTACAGGTCTGACCCTGGGGAGCTGACCCTGGGGAGCCGTTATAGGGGAAAACTGTATATTTACAGGGTGAGGGTTGTGGGAGTAGTCTTGAAGCGAATCTTGGTCTATGAACACCGTTAAGGGTGGTACATTTTGATTCGACCGGTGACTGAACGTTGAGGAGGAAAGTAAAGATGAAATGCAAATGTTTAGCTTTGCTGATCGTGTTTGCGTCATTCCTGGCTCAGGCATCTGAAGCTCCGGGGTGGGATAGTACAGACGCCGTGGTGCCGAAGACAAAGGTTGCCGTTGTTGGAACACTCCTTTCCTGTGTTTCCACAAATGAGCCCGGCAGTCGACTTTTGGTGGTATCGATAGTTCCCTTGCGCACTCTCTGGGGACCAGAGCAGACGAACCGACTTGATGTTACCTACAAGGAGTTCATCCCGGTGTTCCCCGAAAAAATGAGAGTATACTACGGAAACTACACGGGATCTGGAATCGAGTGGGAAGCAAAAACGAACTCCCTCTACGTGTTCTTTCTGTCTCAACAGACCAACTCCATGTCGCTCATCCGGCTTGAGCCGGCGGAGAACGAATCCAAGATCAGGGAAATGTTTGAGAAGCAGAAGAACGCTCTATCTCTCTTGCACCAAGTCGAGTTGAACGTCGGAATGGAACGTCAGAAGGTGGAGGATCAGGTTGCTAGACTGCTCTCACGTACGAAACAATACTCCCCGTACGGCAACAACCTGCTTGGCGGCATTGTCGATTATCGTGATGGAGACTGGGTGCTTCATGTGACGTACAAAGCGGGTGCTCCTGCCCCCTGGGTTAAGACTTTAGATGGGGCAATGCAGCACCTGCCCCCGATGGATGAGACCGTAGTCGATTACAAGATAGTGAGGAACCTCAACCAAGCGCCGGAGGATACGGCACGCAAGCTCGCCGATCCTCAGCGCTGACGTTCTGCAACACAACAAGGAAAGGCAGAGACTTATGAATCGCGTGTTGGTGGGTGTATCCTTGCTCAGCTTGTTGGCTTGTTCCTGTGCCAAGCAAGATGAGCGAAAAGGCCCGTGGCGAATCCAAGGCGTCTCGCTCACCCTCACCGCACCAAGCGGTGAGGGACGTGTGACAACGCAGTTTGGCATCGGTGCTCCACGGTACCTGATCGTCACGCTCACCTTCCAGTCGGAGGCGTCCCGTGATGTATTGAGTGGCTTTAGGGTGCTGCAAGCAGGTGCAGAATACGGAACTCTCTTCTCTGCGCAGACAACATCGACGAACTCAACGCTCTACTTTGATTCCGGTCAGTACCAGCAGTGGACACCCAAGACCCGGTTTGCGCTAACTGGCCAGGGGCATCAGGAGTCATTCACCATTCCGGAGGCAGCGTTCAAGAGATAGTGCCGGCAGTCGATCCAGCGGCAGAGCGAGCGACGCGCAAGAGGCGCGCTGGCTCTGCACGCTTCAGGCAAAGCCGACAGAAGGAGGAAATCATGCTCGAAATCATCATGTTCATCTGGGGGATCGTTGTCCTTAGCACCGGGAGGTTCTCATCGGGAAAGGGCGTGGTCATTGGTGGCAGGGCAAGAATGATCGGGCTTGTGCTCATTGCGCCCGTGCCACTGGCGCTCGCTGGGGGTCTCATGATGGGTGCTGCAGGCTATGTGCCCACGGGATTTGTTGGTCCGCATACAGCGGTCGAAGCCGTTCTCGTGTTCAGTGCTTGGGGAATCGCGAATCTGATGGGCAGGAACTGGGCTAGAGAAGTCACGAAGGAAGACGAAGCTGCCTCGGCTGCCGAGGCAGCCAGAGTTGCACGAGAGCGGGAGGAAGCCCAGGCGCATACCACCGAAGCCACAAAGACGATTACTGCCGCTATCAAACAGAAAGCGGAGCAACTCACCGCTCTCAGGCAGGAACTCGCGCCGCTCAAGAGTCACCGGCGAAAGGTCGTTGTTCTTTCCATGATCGGCTGCGCTTTGATCACAGGAGCACCGACATTCATCGTGTTTTCCCAGGCGGGCCTTTTCGCCACACTCGTCGGTATCGGCCTCGGGTTCTTGGCAACCCGCTTGTTTTTTGTTGTGAACTCGGCGCAGAGAGGGGTGTCTGCACGCCTTCGCTCGGAGGAGAGAATCTTGGGGGAGATAGAGACTATCCGGCAGGAGGCCGAACAACGGCCCTAACCGTACCGTTGATCCACAGATAATGTTTTCATGCAACACATATAGCACGAATAGAATTCGTATGGCTACAGTATTATTTAATATGCTCTAAAGCGGCTCTAATCTTGACTTATTTACTCGGAGAAGTGGTGCTGCATGTGGTGTGCGGCGAAAAGGGCTTTTCCGTAGAAAACCCCTTAAAAAGCATGGTGGGCGGCGAGGGACTCGAACCCCCGACCACCTGGGTGTAAACCAGGTGCTCTAACCAACTGAGCTAGCCGCCCGGCGCAATGTGCCTGAACCATAATGGAACCGGTGCGAAAGTCAAGGAGGAACCGAACGCCCAACATCCAACAACCAACGCCCAAGTGGGGATTCTTACCTTGGATGTTGGACGTTGGATGTTGGGTGTTGGGCGTTGAAAGGCTTTGCCGTTGCCCGGTGGGCCTCGGGGACTGGCAGGACGTAGGGCTTGTGCGTGGTGGGGTTGGTCTCGACGACGACGACGGTGTTGTACACGGCCTCGATGGTGCGGTAATCGATGACCGCTTCGGGCGTGCCGTGGCTGTGCAGGCTGCCGTGGCTGACCAGTGCGAGCTTGTGGCAGTATTCCGCGGCGAGGTTCAGGTCGTGCAGGACCATGACGATGGTCAGTCCCATGTCGCGGTTGAGGCGGCGCAACAGGTCGAGCACATCGACCTGGTGGCCGATGTCGAGATGGGCGATGGGCTCGTCGAGCATCAGCAGGCGGGGCTGCTGCGCCAGCGCGCGTGCAATCAGCACAAGCTGGCGCTCGCCGCCACTGAGTTCGCCCATGATCCGGTCGCGCAGGGCGGCGGTGCCGGTGATCGCCATGGCCCAGTCGGCGGTCTCGAGGTCGGCCTGCGTCGCGGCGAACTGGAAGCGCCGGTAATGCGGCAGCCGTCCGAGCAGGACAAAGGCACCGACGTCGAGATCCACGGCGGGGACGGTCTGCGAGACGACGGCGACACGGCGGGCCATCTCCCCGGCGGGCAGGTGGCGGACGTCACGCCCCTCGAGCAGGATGCGGCCGTGGAGCGGGGGGATCACGCGGGTCAGGGCGCGCAGCAGGGTTGTCTTGCCGGCACCGTTCGGCCCGATGATGCCGAGGATCTCACCCGGCTCGACGTCCAGGCTGATGTCGCGGATGCAGAAGCCCGAGGCGTAGCCGGCGGTCAGGTTATCGATAGCAAGCCTCATCGGCGGCCTCCTGTCAGGTTGCCGCCCGCGCACAGGGCATAGACGAACAGGCTGCCGCCGAGGATGCCGGTGATCACCCCGACGGGCAGCTCGAGCGGGCTGAGCACGGTACGGGCAATGGTGTCGCACAGCACCAGGAACGCCGCCCCGCAGAGCCAGGCGGCGGGCAGCAGCAGGCGGTGGTCGCTGCCGACGTGCCGCCGCATGAAGTGCGGCACGACCAGCCCCACGAAGCCGATGATCCCGGCCACGGAGACGCTCAGTCCTGTGGCCAGCGAGGCCAGCAGGAACAGGATCCGGCGGGTACGCTCCACGCGGATGCCAAGGTGCATCGCCTCCTCCTCGCCCAGCGCCATCGCGTTGAGGTCCAGGCTGAACAGCCAGGACCCCGCCAGAGCGAGCAGCGAGACGACGGACGCGAGTCCGATCAGCAGGGGATTCGGCTCGTCCAGCGAGCCCATCAGCCAGAACACGATCCCCTGTAGATCCTCCGCCCGCGAGACCGCCATGATGAGCATCACCAGCGACGAACTCACGAAGCTGATCATCACGCCGAGCAGCAGCAGGTCGCGCACGCTGGAGAAACGGCGGCGGAGCATCAGCAGCGAGACGACGGCCACGGCGCTGAGCGCCCCGAGGAACCCGGCCAGCGGCAGGGTCCAGATCCCGAGGCGGGAGGAAAGGCGGAAGAGCACGTTCAGGCAGACGCCCAGCGCCGCCCCGCCGGAGATGCCCAGGGTGTAGGGCTCGACCAGCGGGTTGCGGAAGACGCCCTGGAGCATGACGCCCGCGAGACTCAGTGCCCCGCCGACGGCGATGCCCAGCAATACCCTCGGCAGGCGCAACTGGGTCAGGATCGTGTAGTCGATGCTGCCGCGTCCATGCAGCAGTACCTGAAGCATCCGCCGCGGCGCGAGCGTTTCCGCCCCCAGGGAGAGGGCGATGACCACGGCAATCGCCAGCAGCCCGATCAACACCGGGATGGCAAGCAGGCGGCGGTTGTTCCGTTCTTGCATTGCGTGTCTTTCGTTAAGGCTGTTCGATGGCGGTGGTGGCGGTGGCGGGATAGAGCATCGTGCTGACCTCCCGGAGGGCTCTGACGAAATCGAGCGGGGTCGGGCTGCAGACGAGTTCCGCATCAATCATGAATATCCGGTTTTCGGCGGCGGCAGTCAGCGTAGAATACCGCTTCCACTGGACGATTTCATCCTCGCCGCCCATCCCCATCGTCACGATCAGGATGCAGTCGGGATTGGCGGCCAGTACCGCTTCCCGGCTGTAGACGCGGAAGGTGCTGTCCTCGACGACGTTGACGCCGCCAGCCATCACGATCAGGTCATTGAGAAAGCTGTCGGGACCGGCGGTGGCGAGTGGTTTGACCCCGATCTGGATAAAGACCCGCGGTTTCGGCTGACGGTCCGCGGTGGCGGCGGCCAGCGCCTGCGACTGCTCGCGGGCTTCGCGCATGATGCGCTGCGCCAGCTCGCTTTTGCCAGCCAGCTCGCCAAGCTGCAGGAACTGCTCGCCGATATGGGCGAATGAAAGGGAGGGGGGGAATTCGACGACCTTGATGCCGAGCGCTTCCAGGCTGGCCATGCGCTTGCGGCTGGCCAGCGGGGTGCTGATCACCAGGTCCGGCTTCAGCTGCAGGATGCGTTCCAGGGACGGGTCGACAACGGATCCGATCCGTTCGATGGCGGGCGCGTTGCCGGGCTGGGGGCAGTAGCTGGTGATGCCGACGACGGCCTGGGCGAGCTCCAGCAGGTAGAGTTGCTTGGTCAGTGCCGGGCTGAGCGAGACGATGCGTTGCGCTGCTGCTGGCTGTTCGGCCAGGGCCGGGCGTGCCAGCAGCAGGACGGCTCCGAATAACAGACGGTATAGGCGAGTGGTGCGGGTCATGGTGGTAAAAAGCCTTTTGCAGTGGGGTTGAAACGGTTTGAACCGTAGTCTTGCCGGCGTCTTGCGTCAAGCTTGTCGTTGAAATTCCGTACTTTATCATTGCAAAACGCGGTTCGTCTGTGTAACCGTAACACACCGATCAAGCGGCAGTTCAGTCACGATTCCAGGAGTCATGCAATGGGTAGGTTCAGGCCACTGGCAACGGGTACGGAGGATGGGGTGGACGGGCAGTCACCGCGGCGCGGAGGGCACGGAGGGCGGGGACCTAGTGCCGCTGCTGGAGGGCACGGCACGGGCCGCGAGCTGCTCTACGGGCGCCAGCCGGTGCGCGAGCTGTTGCGGGCGGGGCGGCGCCGGGTGGATGCGCTCTACTTGCTGAGCAGCGTCCGCGAAACGCCGGAAATCGATGAGATCGTGCGTATTGCCGGGGAGAAGAACATCCGCCTCCAGACGCTGGACGCGCAGCGTCTAGACGCGATGACCGGCGACGTCAACCATCAGGGCGTCGCGGCCGAGGTGTCGGCGTTCCGATATGTTTCCTACAAGAAGATGCTGAGCGATGCCGAACAGCAGAAAACCCCTTTGTTCCTGTTCCTCGATCATCTGGAGGATCCGCAGAATGTCGGATCGCTGCTGCGCAGTGCCGAGGCGGCGGGTGTCACCGGCGTGGTGATTCCCGAACACCGGGCGGTCGGCATCACGGCGGCCGTGGTGCGGGCGTCGGCTGGCGCGGCCGAGCATCTGCCGGTGGCGCAGGTGCCGAACCTGGTGCGCTGCATGAAGCTGCTGAAGGATCGCGGCGTCTGGTTTGCCGGGCTGGAGGGCGGGGGCGAGTCGCGCGATATCACCGCGACCGACCTGACCGGTCCGCTGGGACTGGTCGTGGGCAGCGAGGGCAAGGGGATGCGGCGGCTGGTGCGCGAGCACTGCGATTACCTGGTCAAACTGCCGATGCGCGGGCAAGTCGAGTCGCTGAATGCCGCCGTGGCGGGGGCGATCGCGCTTTTCGAGGTGCTGCGGCAGCGGGATGCCGTGGCGGCGGGAAGTGTGAGCGGAAAAGCCTTGTAGCCGGGGTCGGTGACCCCGGCCGTTGCATGGATTTGCAAACGGGATGGTGACATTCTGGTGGTTC
>CAZZBA010000149.1:0-9339 GCA_964652765.1 uncultured Victivallales bacterium
AGATCTATCTCGGGCTCCTGAGCGAGACCTACAACGCGGCGCATGTCAAGGACCTGGCGCGCGCGGGCGCTGTACCGATCGACATGGTAGTGGTGAACCTCTACCCGTTCGCGCAAACCGTCGCCAAGGCGGGAGTGACTCCGGAGGATGCACGCACGAATATCGATATCGGCGGCCCCTGCATGATCCGGGCGGCGGCCAAGAACTACCTGCGGACAGCGTCCGTAACCGATCCTGCGGACTACGCGGACATCATCGACGTCCTGCGGGCCAACGGGGGCGCGCTGCCTCTGTCGCAGCGCCTGGCGCTCATGAAGAAGGCCTTCGCGCATACGGCGGCGTACGACACGGCGATCGCCGCCTATTTCGCCGACCGCGTCTCGTCCGATGTGGAAAGTTGCTACCAGGTTGTCTAGCAAAGGGGGACGGTATGTTCGAGATCAGTATCAAGACACAGTTTTCCGCCGCGCATCACCTGGTTGCGTATCCCGGTTCCTGCGTGGTGCGCCACGGGCACAACTGGGACGTGGAGGTCTATGTCCGTGGCGACGAGCTCGACGAGCTGGGACTGCTGGTGGATTTCAAGGTGCTGAAGGCCTCGGTGCGCGAGGTGGTGGCGGAGCTGGACCACAGCGATCTGAATACGCATGCGCATTTCTCGGTCGAGAACCCGACCAGCGAGCGGATCGCCCGTTACCTGCACCAGCGGCTGGCGGCATCGGTCAATACGCCGCGCTACCGGATCTCGCGGGTGACGGTGCACGAGACGCCCGGCTCCCAGGCGAGCTACTGGGAATAGGGGGCTCATGATTGATCTGCACACGCATTCGGACCTTTCCGACGGCAGCCTCTCGCCCGAGGCGCTGGCGGCACTGGCCGCGGAGAGCGGGCTGACCGCGGTCGCGCTGACCGATCACGACACCATGGAGGGCACAGCGCGGTTCATTGCCGCCTGCGGGGGGCTGGGGCTGCGCGGGATTGCCGGTGTCGAGATCAGTGCCGACTTCGGGCCGGGGACGATGCATGTGCTGGGGTATTTCACGGGTATGCCGGACGCGGAGTTCATGGCGGATCTGGTGCGCATACGCGAGGGGCGGCGGGATCGCAATACGCGGATACTGGATACGCTGGCGGGGCTGGGGATGCCCGTGGACGCCGGGGAACTGGCGGCGGTGGCGGGGGAGGGGGTTGCCGGGCGTCCGCATATCGCGCAGGCGCTGGTGGCTCGGGGGTATGTCCAGGATTTCCGCGAGGCGTTCGACCAGTGGCTGGGCAAGGGCAAACCAGCCTATCATGACCGTTACCGGCTCGGGCCGGTCGAGGCGGTGGCGGCGATCGTGTCGGCCGGTGGCGCTGCCGTGCTGGCGCATCCCTTCACACTGAAGCTGGCAACCGATCCGCTGCGTACGATGCTCGACTTGCTGGTGGAGGCCGGCCTGGCGGGGATCGAGGTGTTTTATCCGGAACACCCTTTGCCCTTGCGGCAGTTGTACACCACGCTGGCCATGGAGCGCGATCTGGTCTTGACGGGAGGGTCCGATTTCCACGGCACGATGAACCCGGCCATCCGGATCGGTCGCGGCTTCGGTAATGTCCGGGTCGAGGATCAGGTGCTGGTTGAACTAGGGCGGAGGTCGGGGCTTGTGTTCTAGCCCGCGCCAGAAAGTGGCACATGAGATGATAAGACGGATATTGATTCAGACGTTTGTCGGGCTGGTGCTGCTGGCGACGGTGTACAGCGTCTGGCGCGGGCTTTCGAGTCGCCGCCGGGATTTCCTGACACCGGAGGAGCGCTACTGGCTGGACGCCAACGACCAGCGTCTGGTGGTGGCGACGGATCCGCGCTGGAAACCCGATCAATCCGTGGAGGACCAGCAGATCTACAAGGGCTTGATCGATGACTTCCTCGGAATGGTCGAGCGCAAGCTGGGCGTCCGGTTCCTGCGCCTGTATACGCAATCGTGGGCGCAGACTCTTGAGGCAGAGTCGCGGGGCGAGATCGACATACACCCCGTGCTTGTGAAGTCCGACCGGCGGTCTGAAGCGTGGCTTTTCACGGAACCGTACATGCGGATCCCCGTGATCGTGGTGATGAGGGCGGCGATCAAGGACAGCTTCTCGCCTGAGATCATGCCGCGGCTGAAGATGGGCGTCGGGCGCGGTTACGGCATCGAGGCCTTCATGCAGGAGCATGGCGGCGACACCTACAACCTGGTGCCGGTGGAGAGCGACCGTTTCGGCCTGATCAAGGCGGCTCTGGGGGAAATCGACCTGATGGTCACCGATCTTGCTTCAGCATCGTACCACATCGAGCAGGAGGGATTGACCAATCTGCGCCTTGCAGCCACGCTGGGTTCGCTTTACGAGTTCCGGTTCGCATCGCGCAGCGACCGGCCTATCCTTAATTCGATCCTGAACAAGGCGCTGTCGCAGATTACAAGGGATGAGCGTCGCCGGATCTATGACCGCTGGATCGTGTTCGACGTGCAACCGTTCTACCAGAGCCGGAATTTCTGGTACACAGCGGGTGTTGTCCTGCTGCTGGTCGCGGTGGTGCTGGGTATCGTGCTGATGTGGAATGCCACCCTGAAGGTCGAAGTCTCGATCAAGACGCGGGCATTGCAGCGGGCGCGCGATGAGCTCGAACAGCGCGTCGAGGAGCGTACCGAGCAGCTTGCCGAGGCGAATGCCGCGTTGCAGAGGGAGATCGCCGAGCGGACATCGATGGCCAATGATATGCTCCATATCAGCGGCAATGAACGGGCGCGCATCGGTCGCGACCTGCACGATTCGATTGGCCAGCAGATGGTCGGCATCGCCTTCCTGAGCCGGGCGCTGGCGACGCGGCTGCAGTCGAAGGAGTCCCCGGATGCCGAGGCGGCCGGGCGGATCGGCGACCAGGCTGAGGCCCTGATCGCCGATATGAAGCGGATCGTCCGGGGATTGCTGCCGGTGGATGTGATGGACAAGGGGCTGGTGGTGGCCGTTACGCGGCTGGCGCGCGAGACCGCGCAGTTGCATGGGATCGATTGTATGTTCGAGTGCGTGGACGAGGAGTCATGCCGTATCGCGGATAATGCAATGGCGACGAATCTTTACCGGATCGTGCAGGAGGCGCTGGGCAACGCGGTCAAGCATGCCCGCGGGGTGACGCGTGTGCAGATCTCGCTTGATGTCCAGGATGGAGTTGGCATCTTGACGGTCGATGACAACGGCAGCGGGATTCCGGAAAAGCGTGAGCATGCGGGCATGGGGCTCAAGATCATGCGCTACCGTGCGGCGCTGGCAGGCGGAAGCTTGTCGGTGGTGTCGAAGGACGGCGGCGGCACACGGATCGAGTGCCGGTTTGATCCGGAGGTCGAGTTGGAGAATGGTGCGCCGCTTTAGCAGGGGCGCGGAGAGGAACGATGCAAATGGTTGAGAACGGAACGGAGACAGCGAAGGTGATTCGGCGGATCGTGCTGGTCGATGATCATCCGATCGTGCGGGACGGCTTGAAGCAGATGATCGAGCAGGATCCGGCGCTACAGGTGTGCGGCGAGGCTGGCAGCGCCGATGAAGCGCTGGTGGTGGTAGACGCGCAGCATCCGGACCTGGTCCTGGTAGATGTCTTTCTCGAGGGGATCAACGGTATCGAGCTGACCAAGATGCTTTGCGAGCGCGACCCGGCAGCCTGCGTGCTGGTCCTCTCGATGCATGATGAGACGCTCTATGCGGAGCGGGCCGTGCGGGCGGGTGCTCGGGGCTACGTCATGAAGCAGGAAGCGTCGCGCACGATCCTTGATGCCATCCATGCCGTCATGCGTGGAGAGCTTTATGTCAGCGACGCCATCCGGGCATCGCTTGATGACATCGGCAGTGTGGAAGGCCTGGTGGAGATGGCTTCCATTCCCGGACGTCTAAGCACGCGTGAACTTGGGGTTTTCGAGGCGATCGGCGAAGGGCTTGACCGTAACCAGATTGCTGGTAAACTCGGAATCAGTATCAAGACGGTCGAGACGCATCGGGCCAATATCAAATACAAGCTCAACATCGGCACGGCGACGGCCCTCGTGGTGAATGCGAAGGCCTGGGTACGTCAGAAGCAATCGAAAGCAGAAAACTGAAAATCGAAAGCACCCTGGGCCATCGGGCGAAAACGAGGGTGGTAACTGTTTTGGAGAATACTCACCACAAGGAACGCAGAGAACACAATTGCAGTGTTCTAGTATGATGATGGTTTCTGTGTGTTCTGCGTATTCCGTAGTTGAAAATGATGTTGCATGGTTGAAGTTATAGGGGAGGTTATCAGATGAAACAGGTGGCAATGGTGGTGGTGTCGGCGATGGTTGTATGCACAGGTGCCTGCGGGATGCAGGCGCAGGTCGGCCCGGAATTGAGGCTGGCCGAGGGTAATAATTATACGTTGGCATGGCGGGGCGGTGTGATGATTCAGTCTGGCGAGGCTCGCGAACTGGTCTTCGAGGGTAGCCACAAGCTCAGCGAGCTGATCTGGGATATTTCCGACCTGGCGCTGGCCGGTGGCTCGGTCTCTGCGGCAATCGGGAATTCATTGCAGTTGAATGCTGCCTTATGGGTCGGGATCACCAAGGGCAACGGCTCCATGGAGGACTACGACTGGTTTGTGGAAGGGGAGGACTGGACGCATTTCTCCGATGGCGATGTGGAGATCAATTCGGCGTATGTCCTAGACGTCAATGGCACCTACACTTTTTATCGAAACGGGAGCCTCGCGTGCTACGGGATCCTGGGGTACAAGCAACTGTTCTGGGACTGGAGCGAGTACGGGCGGACCTACATTTATTCCGAGAATGGCTGGCGCGACAGCGTTGGAAGTTTCGACGGCGTCAATGGAATAGACTACGAGCAGATCTTTGATGTGCCGTATGCGGGCATCGGCATGCGGGTCGCGTTCGGGCGTGCCTGGGGCTCGCTCTATGGACTCTACAGCCCGTTGGTGCAGGCCGAGGACAGGGACCATCACATCCTGCGCGACCTGCACTTTGTCGAGACCTTCGAGAATATCGATTACATCGGCTTTGGTGGCGAGCTGGCATATCTCTTCAGCCATTCGTTTTTCATGACCGTTGCGGTGGACGGGCACGCCATTCCGGAAGCACGCGGTGATATGTTCATCATCGACGAGTTTGGCGAGACATTCTTCAATCCGGATGCGGCCGGTGTCGAGAATACCGCCGTGTCGGCAACACTTGCCCTCGGCTGGCTGCTGTAGAAATTGTCTTCGGTCTTCAGTCTCCCGCCGCCGCTACGGTGTTGACGAATGGGGCGGGGTGCGGTAGTTTTTTGAATTTATCTGTTCTGGGGTCGGTGTTTGGAATTGGAACGAATGAAGGGGATGTGATGAGCGAGTTTATCAAGGTGGGGTTGAACGAGGACGAGCTGCCGAGGCAGTGGTATAATCTGAATGCGGACTTTTCGAGGCCCATGCCGCCGCCGGTGGATATGAATGGCAACCCGATCGGTCCGGATGCGCTGGCCCCGGTGTTCCCGATGAACCTGATCGAGCAGGAGATGTGTACCGACCGCTGGGTGGACATTCCCGAGGAGGTTCTGGCGATCTACAAGCTGTGGCGCCCGACGCCCCTTTACCGCGCCCGAGGCCTTGAGGCGGCGCTCGGGACCCCCGCCCGTATCTACTACAAGAACGAAGGCGTCTCGCCCGCCGGCAGCCACAAGCCGAACACGGCAGTGGCGCAGGCGTACTACAACAAGGTCTTCGGCATCAAGCGGCTGACGACCGAGACCGGTGCCGGGCAGTGGGGTTGCGCGCTCTCGTTTGCCACCCAGTTGATGGGGCTGGAGTGCAAGGTGTTCATGGTGCGCATCAGTTTCGACCAGAAACCGTTCCGCAAGATCATGATGCGGGTCTGGGGCGGGAACTGCGTGGCGAGCCCGAGCACCGAGACCGAGGTGGGCCGCCGCATCCTGGAGGCCGACCCGGATACGCCCGGCAGCCTGGGCATCGCCATCAGCGAGGCACTGGAGCAGGCCGTGCAGCGCGACGATACGCGCTACGCCCTGGGCAGCGTGCTCAACCACGTGATGCTGCACCAGACGATTATCGGGCTTGAGGCCAAGAAACAGTTCGAGAAGATAGGCGAATATCCCGACATCATCATCGGCTGTGCCGGTGGCGGTTCTAACTTCGCGGGTATCGCCTTCCCGTTCCTGGCGGACAAGGCGGCCGGGCGTGAGCTTCGAGTGATCGGTACCGAGCCGGCGGCCTGCCCGACGCTGACCCGCGCACCCTACGTCTATGACTCGGGCGATGTGGCGATGATGACGCCGCTGCTGCCGATGCACAGCCTGGGGCATACGTTCGTGCCCGAAGCCATCCACGCCGGCGGGCTGCGGTATCACGGCATGGCACCGATGGTCAGTCATGCCCTGCGGCTCGGTCTGATCGAGGCCAATGCGATCAAGCAGCTTGAGTGCTACGAGTCGGCGATGCTATGGGCCCGCACAGAAGGGTTCATCCCCGCTCCCGAGACCTCGCACGCGATTGCCCAGACTATCCGCGAGGCGAAGCAGGCGAAGGAGGAAGGCAAGGAGAAGGTCATCGTGATGAACTGGTCCGGTCACGGCCTGATGGACCTCAAGGGCTACGAGGCCTTCCTCGATGGCAAGCTGTCGGATTACAAGCTGCCGGAAGAGGCGCTCCTGCGCTCTATGCAATGCCTGCAAGGATTGCCGAAACCGTAAGGAACACGCATGAGAATCGCGATTGTCGGCAGTGGGGTTTCCGGCCTGGTGACGGCTCTGGTCCTGGGCGAGGAGCACGAGGTGACCGTCTTCGAGGCCGATGACTACATCGGCGGCCATACGCACACCATCGATGTCTCGCTGGATGGCGACTATGCCGTCGACACGGGTTTCATCGTTTTCAACTACGAGAACTATCCGAACTTCGCGAAATTGTTGAAGCGGCTCAACGTCAATGCCCAGCCCAGTTCGATGAGCTTCAGCGTGATGAACCAAGCCACCGGACTGGAATACGGCTTCGCTACCTGGAACGCGGTGTTCGCGCAGCGGTGCAATCTGCTGCGGCCCTCGTTCCTGCGGATGCTGCTGGAGATCAAACGCTTCCGGGGGGAATTCAAACGGCTGATCCGGGAGCTGGACGACAGTGTCGAGATCGGTACCTATCTTGACCGGAACGGCTACTCCGACGCCTTCCGGCGTGACTTCCTGGTTCCCTTCGGTGCGGCCATCTGGTCGGCGGCCCCGGCCGCGTTCGAGCATTTCCCGCTGCGGACGTTCGTCCAGTTCTTCCTGAACCACGGGTTCCTGGACCTGAGCCGTCTACTGCAGTGGAACGTCGTCAAGGGCGGCTCGCGCACCTACGTCAAGGCGTTACTCGGTCAACTGCGCGGTACGGTACTCACCAGCACAAAGGTGGTCGCGGTTCGCCGCGATGCCGAAGGGGTGGATGTGGTGGTCGAGGGGCGCGAGGCGCAGCGGTTCGACCAGGTCGTTCTGGCCTGTCATAGCGACCAGGCCATGGCCATGCTGGCGGACGCGTCGCCGGCAGAGCGCGAGGTGCTGGGGGCGATGCCATACCAGCCCAACAATGTCGTGCTGCATACCGACACGCGCCTGTTGCCGCGTCACCGCCATGTGTGGTCCAGTTGGAACTACTGTGTGTCGCCGAAGGCGGATGATCGAGCCACGCTGACGTATGACATGAATATCCTGCAAGGTTTGGCATCGAAACACGAATTCCTGGTCAGTTTGAACCCGTCAGGGGAGGTGGGCGGGGAGCTTGGACGCTATCTGTATGACCATCCGGTCTATACCACGCGCGGGGTAAACGCGCAGGCGCGCCACAACGAGATCAGCGGACTTGACAGGCGGACGCATTTTGCAGGGGCCTATTGGGGCTTCGGGTTCCACGAGGATGGGGTTGAAAGTGCACTGCGCGTGTGCGGTGCATTCGGCAAGGGATTATGACAGCAGTCGGAACGAGTGTGGAACGCGGCGGATCGCCGCGGGCGAGTTGCATCTACAGCGGGCATATCCGTCACCGGCGTTTCCTGCCGGTCTCGAATGCGTTCCGCTACCGGCTGTTCCTGATGTATGTGGATCTGGACGAGCTGCCCGGACTGTTCGAGGGCGTCCGGTTCTGGTCGTACGAGCAGCCGAACATCGCCTCGTTCCACCGGCGCTACTACTTCGGCGATCCGGCCGTGCCGCTGGCCGATGCCGTGCGCGGGGCCGTGCGAGAGAAACTGGGATTGGAGCTGGACGGTCCGATCCGCCTTCTGACGCATTTCCGCTATTTCGGCTATTGCTACAACCCCGTCAGTTTCTACTATTGTTTCGACGCATCGGGGAGCGAGGTGCGCGCGATCATCGCCGAGATAACCAACACGCCATGGGGCGAGCGGCAAGCCTATTTCCTGGATGCGCGGGAAAGCCTTCATCCGCTGGCGGGACGTTTCAAGTGGGCGTTTCCAAAGACATTCCACGTCTCGCCGTTCATGCCGATGAACGTGATGTACGATTGGCGCTTCAACACACCTTCTGATGCCTTGAATATACACATGACGGACAGGATCGACGGCGTGAAGTATTTCGACGCGACACTGACGCTGACACGCAAGGAACTGTCGCCGCACGCATTGACGCGGGTGCTGCTGGGGTATCCGGCCTTGACGACAAAAGTGCTGGTCGGTATCCACTGGCAGGCGTTACGGCTCTGGCTGAAACGAACGCCTTTCTACGAGCACCCCGGGCACAAGGAGGTGGAAAAAAACCATGGAGACTGACTTGACAACCGCACCGGCGTCGCGTCCGACCTGGGTGCAGCGGCAGGCGAAAAGCCTGTTGCTGCGACTGGGGTCGCATGTCGAACACGGGCAGGTCACGATTCACGACGGACTGGAACGCTATGTCTTCGGCGCGGCCACGGATGCCTGCCCCCTCTGCGCCGAGCTACGCATCCTCGATCCGTCTTTTTACGTTGATTCCCTGATGGGCGGCTCCATCGGCTGGGCGGAGGCATTCATGCGCGGGTCTTGGGAGACCGACGATCTGCCGACGCTGCTGCGCATAGTGGTCTACAACGCGTCGCTTTACGACGGGCTTGACAAGCGCTTCGGGGCCATCCTGCGTCCGCTCCAGAACCTGGCGCACGCCTTCCGCAAGAACTCCGAGACCGGCAGCCGCCGCAACATCATGGCACATTACGACCTCGGCAACGACTTCTTCTCGCTGTTCCTAGACAAGACCATGGCCTATTCCTGTGCCTTCTTCCCGCGTCTGGACTGTTCCCTGGAGGAGGCCTCGCGCGCGAAATTCGACCGCCTCTGCCGCAAG
>CAZZBA010000150.1:0-9328 GCA_964652765.1 uncultured Victivallales bacterium
CCGGCCAAGTGCCCGGTACCGATGGCGCAGTGATGCGCCGGCCCCGCCTTGCTCCAGCGGTCGAGGAACTCACCGGCGGGGATCGGGAACTTGTAACGGCTGTTCGTGTTGCCGATCTGCAGGACCGGCCCCGGCACCGATTCACCCTCGGCCACTAGCAACAGGAGACTGCCATCGCCACGCTGGACAACCGACAGCAGCGTGGCGGGCCCGTGCTTCACGGTCATCTGGATCGAGAGTCCCTTGCCCGGTTTGCCGTGATACAAAGGCAGGGGCACGAGCCCGACCCTGCCCTCGGCAATCGCGACGTGCGCCGGGCCGTCATGCCCCAGGTAGACGACATCGTCGATAAAGTCGGTGAGATAGAGTTCGCTGAACGAGCCCCCCGCGCCGAGCAGGTCCATGATCTTCATGGCCTGCGCGTTCTTGATCTCGTACTCGCCCGCGACGGGAATGCCGCGACCCGTGAGCAGGGTGTTGCCGGCAATCAGGGACGTGACGATGTTCTCATAGGCATTGCCGGTCGTGCCTTCGTAGTAATAGGCCATGGAGCCGAGGTCATGCTTCGCGACGAGCCGATCGAGGGCGACGGATGTCTTGGCGGCACGTTCCAGCTCGGCCGGTTCACATTCCGGCGACACGTCGAAACGGTCATGGAACGTCTTGATCTTGGCGGCGATTTCCCCTGGCGTGACGGCCTCGCGCAGGTCGTGCAGCTCGCACATCTCCAGAATCTCGAAATGATTGCCGAACACGGCCGATTGCTGGGTCATATCGCTGTACACATCCAGCATCCCGCCGTAATAGTGCCCGAGTACACCCAGCCGGTTGGCGGCCATCCCCGCCCGCACGCGGGCGGCGTCCACCCATTCCCGGATCTGCGTCCAGGCTTCCGGCTGCCCGAGGTAGCCGGTGACCAGGTGGTAGTCGATCCCGGCGCGGTTGAACACGCAGGCGATCTCCGGCACCGAGCAAGCTTGGCAATGCTCCAGCCAGACACCTGTCATGCGACCGCGATCACCGAGCGCATTGAATGCGGCGTAGTCAAGCTGCGGGACCGGCTGGAGGTTCAGGACGATCACCGGTACGCCCGCCTTCTGCACCACGGGCAGGACGGTCGAGGAGAGGGCGTAGGTCGAGATGAACAGGAAGATCGCGGCGACATCCTCGCGCTTGAATCGATAGGCCGCCAGCCGGGCGGAAGCCACGTTATCCACCATCCCCGCATCGACGATCTCAGCCCCCATATCGCCAAGCCGCTGCGCGATCTGCTGGTGATAGCCCATCAGGTTCGGCTTGAGCTCCGGGAACTGTGCCCAGTAGGTGTCCAGCCCGATCGCGAAAAGTCCCAGCTTGATTGGCTTCCGTTCTATCATGTTTTCTCCCCCGTATATTGTCGATTCCTTGGATCGTTCATCGTCAAAAAGTAGGTCGAGGCACCTTGCCCGACCAACGAGCATAAGCCGCCGGGCTGCCAAAGGACCTTTGCTTCCGCCTTCGCCAAGGCTTCCGTCTTCGCTAAAGCTACGCCGGACAAGACGGCGGGACAAGCGGATGGACGGGCAAGGGTGCCCGTCCTACGTTCGCTTCATCGCCCGAAAAATTACCCACCCCGTTTTTGCCCCCGCCGTTGGCGGCCGGCTTGCCTTTGCCCCCGGCTTTGTCTCTGCACTCATGCCGCCACAAACTTGTACGCCCCAGCCTGCACTTCCAGCACCACGCCGTCCGGGCCGCTTGCCTTCACCGTCACCCCGTCGGCCTCGCCCACCGGCGCGCCTTTCTCCGTCACCCGCTCGATGCAAGCTCCGCGAAGGTGCAGCGTCGCCACCGTGTTCGGCGGGATCTCCAGTGAATACGTCACCGCGTCGCCGCCACGGCTCCAGTTGCTCGTGATCGGGCCATAGAGCGAACCGCTTGTCGTATTGGCAAACGAGAGGCCGTCGAGCAGGGCTGGCTTCAGGATGAACCGCTGCATACCGGGTGCCGCTGGGTCCGTCTGGATACCGCCGATGCCCTTGATGAAGTAGCCGGCAATGCTGGTGTAGCAGGTATGGATGCGGCTGTCGATACCGTCGATCTCCCAGTACTCCGGCCAAGCGGTCTCGCCGCGGCTGATGAAGAATCCATAGCCGGGAAAGGTGGTGCGGGTAAGACAGGGATACAGCAGCTCCGGCCGGCCGAGATCCTCGATCACATACTTGAGCATGATCGGCAGGCCGGGACTGCCGGTGTCCATGTAGCCCTTTTCCGCCAGGTCGGCGGCAAAGCGCGAAAAGACCCGCCCGCGCAGCGGTTCGGGCGTGATGCGCGTGTAAAGCGGGAACAGCATCGAAAGCTGCAACCCGTCGACATACAGGCCGGTCTGCTCGTTGTAGAAATAGCGGTGCGCGTGTTCCCGCAGTGCCGCCAGCCGCTGCGTGTAGACGGGCACATCCTCATCGTGACCGAGTAACCGCGCCGCCTGGATAAATGCATCCAGGTCGTAGGCGTAGACGCAGTTGTTGAAAAGCTGCGCCTCGGGCTTGTCGCCGTACTCACTGCCGTGCGGCGTGGCCCAGTCTCCAAGGAATCGCGATGTCTTCGCATACGGCATCAGGACCCCATCGGCCGTTACGGCAGCGTTCAGGTAGTCGAGCCAGCGTTTCATCACCGGATAGGCCCGCGTGAGAAGCCGCTTGTCCCCATAGGCCAGAAGCGTCTCCCGGCTCATGGTGACGGGTGCGCTGCTCCAAAGCGTGCCGCCCGCCCCGAGGTAGGGCTGGGGGGCGATCGTGTTGACCATGCCGTCGGGGCTTTGCACATCACACCAGTCGCGCAGGCACTTGGTGTAGAAGGCCGCCGATTCGTAGTTCGGGATGCCGCAGCCCCAGGTGCAGGCCAGGGCGACCTCGCCATAGCCGTAGCGCTCGCGGTGCGGGCAGTCCATGACCACCCCGTTGACGGTATTAGAGATGTAGGTGCGCAGGTCGGTCTCGTAGATCTGGTTGAACAGCGGATCGGAGCACGCGAATTGGCCGATGCGCTGGCGGTCGTTGGTCACGACATAGCCGGTGATGTCAGCGTAGGAAGGTGCATAGGGCAGTCCCTGGATCGTGATCCAGCGGCCGGCCATCCAGTTGAACCGGTGACAGAACGTGCCCGCCCCCGTCTGGTCGAAGATGTAGACGCTCTCCTGGTCATATTCGCGCGTGGCCTCTTCACGATTGGCCGTCTGGATCACGACCCGTTCGCCTTCCTTGCCGCCGCGCAGGCGGAGCTCGAACCAGCCGGTGTAGTTGCGGCCCATGTCCACGCGCCAGCCGCCGTCGTCCGTCTGCCGGATCGATACCGGCTTGAGCGCCTCCACCTTGCGGTCGGGTTCGAACAAGGCGGACGACAACTCGAGCGACTGCGTCCGCCGCTCGGGAGGCAGCCAGCCGGACAGGTTGCAGACGGCCTGGTTCCAATCCGCGACATGACGGCGGGCGTCGATCAACTCGCCGCCATAGGTGCCTTGTCCGCCGCCTTTCCATAATCCTATATTCTCGCTAGAGCTGACCCGGCAGAGCCAGGTTTCATCGGTGGCAAGCGCTGCCGCGCCCCCGTCCAGGTGCAATTGGCAGCGGAACATCGGCTGCTGCTGCCAGACCCCTTTGCCGTAGGAACCGTCCGCCCGCGCCCAGCCGGGACCGGTCCAGACCGCGATCACGTTCTCGCCGGGGCGCAGGGCCGATGCCACGTCATAGGTCATGTAGAGCGCCCGCCGTTCCAGGTTCGTGACGCCCGGCGTGAGGACCGCATCCCCGATACGCTGACCGTTGACGTAAAGCTCATGGTAGCCGATCGAGCAGAGAAAGACGAACGCCGTCGACGGCATCGACTCCAGCGTGAACGTCTGCCGGAACCAGACGTGCTGATGCGCCTCGGCTTGCGCGCAAGCGATCCAGTGGCCCTGCCAGTCGGCGGTGTTGAGCAGACCGACCGAAAAGCGTGCCTCCTCACTCCATCCTGTCGGCTCACCGTCCTTGTCCCAGACCCGCACGCGCCAGCGGCAATCCAGACTGGAGCACAGCGCCCGGCCGGCATAGGCGACATTGACGGAGGTGTCGGTTGCCACCTTGCCCGAATCCCAGAGCGGCTCCCGTCCGTCACGCCCGACGCCTTCAACCACCACCTGCCAGGCCGTCTGCCGCTGTCCGCGCGTGCGGCATGGATCCACCAGTTTCCAGCTAAAGCGCGGTTCGGGAGTATCCACCCCCAGCGGGGAGGCCAGATATTCACATCTCAAATCATCAACGGTCAGCATATTGCTCCTTTCGTATCCCTGCGTATCTTCGTGTGAGATCATCCCGTTATTCATCGCCACCCCTTCGTGTCTTCTTGCCTTCGTGTGAGATCATCCCGTTATTCATCGCCACCCCTTCGTGTCTTCGTGCCTTCGTGTGAGACTATCCCGTTACTCATCGCTGACCTCTTGGTTTTGGTTCACACGAAGGCACGAAGACACGAAGCTTTGCTCGCCGTTGAGAATGCGCCTACAGCCTTCCTTGAATGTGGCGGCACCGAAGTTTAGAAGAAGCCCGAGAGGAAACTTTAGCAAGCGGAGATAGGTCAACACCTGCTTCGAATGAACGGGAGCGAGTTTCTCAACTGACTTTAGCTCAATCAGCAGAATATCCTCGACGATTAGATCGGCCCTGAAGCCTTCGTTGATAGAAAGCCCCATAACTTCAATCGGGATGGGCTGCTGTCGTTTCACCGTGAGCCCTTTTTCCGAAAGCAGCTTTTCGAGCACCGCTTCATACACGGATTCAAGCAATCCCGGTCCAATCTCAACATGCATTCGATAAGCACAGTCCACAACAATTCGAGACAACTCTTCCTTGTCCCTTCGTGTCTTCGTGCCTTCGTGTGAGATCATCCCGTTACTCATCGCCGTCCTTTCGTGTCTTCGTGTGTGACATCCCCGTCACCATCGCCGCCCTCCGGGTTCTGAATGGACTCAACCTGTTTGAGCATCCGGTCGAAGTCGCTCTCGAATAGGTGGTCCTGCACGATACGGTACTTTTCGAACTCGCTTTCGGCATGGGCCTTGGCAAGTTCGGTCGTCACCTTGCCCGCATCCTGTAGGATTTCCCGGTCCCAGAGCTTCAGGAATCCGCTCAGGCGCTCTTCCCAGTCCGCCATGGTCATGGGGATCTTGCGCATGGCCTGCATCTCCGCCATGTCGAGATAGGCGGACACAACCCGCTGCAACTGCGCCAGCTCATCATCTGACAAGTAGTTCTTGGCCACCACCACATCGAACTTCTGGATTTTCCCGCGCGGGGCATCCTGCCAGGTGGTCAGGCCCATGTTATGCTTGTCAGCATCGGCGCGGTGGACGATGACTTCCGCCGCCGTCTGGCCGTGGATGGCCCAGTGCAGTTTGTTTTGCACGGTAGCGAAAAAGCGTTTGGTCGCCTGGGCCGTGATATCGTAGTCGATGGACGTCGAGTAGATATCGGTGATCTTCTGGTAGAACTTGCGCTCGGAGAGACGGATCTCCCGGATGCGCTGCAACTGTTCCTCAAAGTACTTTTCGGTCAGGATGGATCCGCCATTTTTTAGGCGCTCATCATCCATGACGTAGGCCTTGATGGTGAACTCCTCAATGATGGTTGTCGCCCATTTGCGGAATTGCACGGCCCGCTCCGAGTTGACCTTATAGCCGACGGCAATAATGGCCGACAGGTTGTAGTGCTTGGTTTTGTAGTTCTTGCCGTCGGCGGCAGTTATTCGAAAATCTCGAATAACTGAATCCTCCTGCAACTCACTGTCGGAGAACACCTTTTTCAGGTGATAGTTGATTGTGTGGGTCTCAACATCATAGAGCGTGGCCATCATCTTCTGGCTCAGCCAGACATTCTCATCGGCATAAACCGCCTCGACACCTCCGCTGCCGCTGGCGGCGACGAAGGTCAGGTACTCCGCAGCCGATGAACGAACGATAGAAACCTCCTTGGCTGCTTTCTTCTTGCTCATCTCAAACCCCTTCGTGGACAGCCTATCTCGGTGTCTTTATCATTCATAAAATGTTCCCTTGTTCCATAGCCGCCATGCTTTTGAATCAGCTCAGGCATCGTTCATTTCTCACACGAAGGCACGAAGACACGAAGGAACAAGAATGGGGGGAAGTAAATCATATGGCTCCTATCACGGCGTTGAGGAGTTCGGATTGTTTGCTGGTGGCTCTGCTTTGATCCTTTACTAAGACCTGCCAATATTCATTTCTCGGTTATCGGCCCCTGCGCCAGACCCCTGCACCCTATCGGCTGAAATGAACATCTGGGTGCCTTAATAAGCTGGGTAAGTTCTTCCTGTTTTGCTTTCAAATACCGCTATTTGCTTTTTGGGTTGATAATGCTCTTCGCAACGTCTCCAGTCTTCAAGCACCCCTTGCTTCTCATCATCCCATTCGATCAGGTCACGCGTCAACCAGTCGTTGATGATTTCTAGCGGTGCGACATTCAATACGCCAAATTCCTGTTTCAGGAAATCCTGCAGATCCCGATCCCCCGTGGACAGTCTATATTCATTTGCCACAATACAGGCTGCAACAATCTTATCCACCCTGCTAAGTCCAAAAGGCCGCTTCGTTCGCTTGTTGATCGAAAACGAAATGGCTTCAACAGTTTGAAGCGCATTCTTGAACTCACTGCTGCTGGCAAGACTTGCTGGCAATGGCTTAATGTGGCTCCTATAACGGTCTCGCCAAGGATATTTTTCCTTGAACTTCTGTGTGCGTATGAATTCCTCCCGCACATCAGATGGCGTCACGCAATTAAACCGTGCATCCCTCAGCATATCGGGTGCAATCCGTAGCAGCATCAGCAACACGCAGGTATCGCAAAGAACAAACACTCAGGCCTCCCGCTCCCTTGTTGTCAGTTGCTTGATCTGCGCGGCGTCCAGCTCGCTCTCCAGCCCCATCAGTTCCCCGAGACGGCGGGCCGAAAGATTGTCGGACTGCTCCTCGATAAGCTGACAGAACAACGGACTCAACTGCCGGTACCGGGAAATATAATCCGCGCTGTCACCCTTTGCGAAAAGAAGGGCGTCGATGGTCGGATAATGCTTCCGAAGCACGTTATCCATGCGGGCGGCGGCCTGATGCATGGCTTTGTCATCGGGGACAAGCGCTTTTGCCAGGCCGAAAAGCGCATGTCCGTTTTCTGTCGCGAGCCCTTTGATAATCTGCAACTTCTGGGATTGCGAGAGCCCTTTCAGCAAGCCTCTCACAAACGACACATATGGCTGCGGGAATTGCACCGCACTAGCCACGGCATCACAATAATCCTCAAGCTCCTTGCTGACCTCCTGCTGCTCATCGAACGCGGAATGTACCGCCTCATGCAGCAAGCAGAATACAAGATCCAGCACGTTGGCCCGCTGATTGACGAAAACAACGCGATTCCCATGAATTGCTGAATAAAACGCATAGCTTTTGACATCCGGCGGAAACGGCACAAACGCCACGAAGCAGCCCAGTTTAGCCAGCAGCCGGAAGGCATATTCGTAGGTACAAGGCTTCTCGTCTGGCACCTCGGCCAAAGAGCGCAGTTTGCTGGCGGTTTGCTGAACACTGTCGGCACCATAACCGTCGGTGCGAATCACCGGCAGGACGTCGGCCCGTTGCGCCCCCTCGAACAATGGTGCAAAGGTAACAGCCAGCTCATGTGCAAGCTGCTGGCGTTTATCCGTCGCCTTGACATTCGCCTTCACTCGGTGAACCGGTACAGAGACGGAAGCCGGAGGCGCATCGAACAGACCGATCGGTTCGATGTCCAGAACACGGCACAACTTCAGCAGGTGATGTCCTTTCGGAACTTGACCGGCCAGCCAGCTATGCACGGTTTGTCGGCTGGTTTCCAGCCGTTCTGCCAATTGAATCCTCGTTAATCCGCGTTCCTCGCAGATTTTCTTCAGCCGTTCACCATTCCATTGCATTTTTACCCCCACCCTTAGTAAATCGCGTGTGTAAAGATAACTTGACAGACAACCGCTGGCAAGCTTTTAGTGACAATTTAATTTCACTTTCGCGGTCAACGGCAAATCATCAGTAATCGCTGATTGAGAAACACGCGGATTTGGGGCTTCTCGATTATCGAGATGCCCCTAACTTTTTGAAATCACGAGACTTTGCGGATGAGCCATGTAACCAGGCCCGCATCCACAGCCATCTCCGAGAGTTTATCAGGTCCTATGACGATCACCCGCTCATCGTCGGTCTCTGCTTCTCCGGAATGATAGACAAAGAACATTCGGTTGAAAGAATCGAGTTCGTTAAGACTCTCCACATATTCGACAAGCTCCGCCGAAGTGGTTTTCGATTTGACTTGAACAAATGCCCGCTCGCCCGTACTTGGGAGAGAAAGATCAAGATCAAGCGTCTTTTGGGTTTTTCCAACTATTCCTTGGCGACGCCATCCGCTGATAGAGAATATGAGATCGACCAGTGTCTCGAAGTCCTTTGGTCCAAGTAACTTTATCATCTCCTTACTGGCGTTTACGCCAACGAGAGGAATTGGTCCCGTGTCTGAATGACAGGTCAGATGAATTTCACTACCGGTCTGTTCTAAGACACCGAACCAGCGCTTTTCCGGCTCACCTGGTCGCCACCAGAATCCTTTAATTGCAGCAGAGGGCATTGTCATTTCGATAAATCCTGTTCATATCATTCAGCAAACTAGCATATCGTATTAAAACCTCAAGAATCAAAGGACTTCCTCTATTTTGTCGGTCTATCCCTATCGTCCGACTGCGCCATCACGGCGTTGAGGAGTTCGGTTTGCTTGCCGGTGGCGGCGGCGATCTGCTGGTCGAGCCGGTCGCACAGCCCCATTAACTGGTCGATGCGGGCGACGATGCGGTGTTGTTCGGGGAGGGGCGGAAGGGGGATTGCATATTCTTCAATCATTGATTTTGTTAGGGCTTCTCTGGTGGCTCCAACCTGATTGCTACGCACAAATTCTTGAAACACAGGGCTTGCGAGGTAGATCTCCAAATATTTCGGGAGAATCTTTTCTGTTACTCGAATAATACAAACATGCTGGTTTACTCTGGCTAACTCCATTTCTTTTGGCGCTATCGTAACACGACCAATGGATGCCCCGGTGATGTTAAGTAAGACATCAGATTCTTTGACGATTACATTCTTTAGTTTCTCTGCTTGTGTCTCATCAATAAACGCCAAACCTTCTTTCCGGAAACCTTCAAAATGCACATTCATCGACCTAATCAACGGAGTACCAGAGTCTTTGTATGCATTCTTTCCCCCGCTTGGAGTTGCTCCACTACCGATTTTTGA
>CAZZBA010000151.1:0-9215 GCA_964652765.1 uncultured Victivallales bacterium
CGAGGGCTAAAACCAAATCCGCTGGTCGCAAACCTTTCCAGATCCACGCAGAGAATCCTGTGGTTTATTCGCTGGTTAAGATGTCATATCTTCGCAGAGCCCCCGTACGCCAAGGCTGTCGAGATCCTCCGGCCCTACATGAAGGCTTTCATCACCATCACATGAAACTTCCACATCGTTCATAAAACGTCTATTGACGAGTTTGACGCTACCCGACTAGACTCCATGAATGATAAAACGAGTTTGCCTCCTTTCTCGCTCACTGCGCCAAACCGTGCTGCGAACAGCATTCGCTGCCCTGCTGCTGGCAGGCCTGGCTGGTTGCCGGTCCGCGGCCTGGCACCGTGAAAAGGCCGACAAGGCGGCCGTCCGCAACCTCGCCGCCGCCCAGACCGCCGCCTTCGGCCACGAGGAGCCGCTTCCCGTCGAAACCACCGAAGAGCAGCTTCGCCAGCGCCTCTTCCGCGACCAGTCGCTGCCCACCCGCCTCCCGGTGGACGAAACCGCGACCGCCAGCAACAGCGCCCCTGCCATCATCATGCTGACGCCGGAAACCGCCCTGCAGGTCGCCGCCCGCAACAGCCGCGAATTCCAGGAGGCCAAGGAGACGCTCTACCGCGCGGCGCTGGACCTTGACCTGGAACAGGCGGCCTTCCGCAATACGTTTGCCGCCATGTTCAGCGGCACGTATAGCCAGGCGGACGCCAGCGGCAGCGAAGCCGTCCGTTCCGCCGAGGTCTCGGCCACGCCCGAGGTCACACACCGGTTCCGCAATGGCATAGAGATGTCAGGCAGCATCGCTGTCGATCTGGCAAAGCTGCTGACGCAGGACTCCGCCTCCTCACTGGGACTGCTGGCCGATGCCGGGATCTCCATCCCGCTGCTGCGTGGCGCAGGCCGCGATATCGTCGCCGAGCCCTTGCGGCAGGCGGAGAGGAACCTGCTGTATGCCGTCTACACCTTCGAGCGCTTCAAACGCGACTTTGCCGTCCGCATCATCAGCGACTACATCGGTGTCCTGCAGGCCGCCCAGCAGATCCGCAATGCCGAGCAGAACTACAAGAGCCTGATCACCGCCACGCGGCGGGCCCGGCGGCTGGCCGATTCCGGACGCCTGCCCGAGTTCCAGTACGACCAATCGGTCCAGAACGAGCTGCGCTCCCGTTCACGCTGGATCGAGACACTGGACAACCTGGAACAAAGCATGGACCGATTCACCATGCTGCTCGGGCTGCCCCCCGACGCCCGCATCGAACTCGACCAGCAGATCCTCCGGGACTTGAACAATAGCATCCTGGCCTCCGTCGCCACCACGGCATCCACCACCCCCAGCGTGATCCCGCCCGCCAACGCACCGGTGGACCTGGAGGTTCCGGCACCAACGCCCGACGACACACTCGGCATGACCGATGAGCAGGCGATCGCCACCGCGCTGGAGCATCGGCTTGATCTGCGGATCGCCGGGATGGAAGTCGACGACGCCCGCCGGCGCATCAAGGTGGCCGAGGACAACCTGCGGGCCGAACTGACACTTTTCGGCAGCGTCCGGAGCGGGGCCCGGCGTTCCGGTTCAAGCGCAACCGAAGATGATGCCCGGCTGGACAACCTGGACTCCAGCGCCCTGCTAACGTTGAACCTGCCATTAAACCGCACGGCGGAGCGCATCACCTACCGCAAGAGCTTCCTTACGCTCGCCGCTCGCGAGCGGGCGGCCGAGGCGATCGAGGACCAGGTCAAGCTCGATATCCGCAACGCCTTCCGTACCCTCAGGATCGCCCGCGAGAACCTTCGCATCCAGAGCGAGGCGGTGCGACTGGCCGAACGCCGGGTGGACAGCACCGACATGCTGCTGAAGGCCGGGCGCGCCGAGATCCGCGACGTCCTGGAAGCACAGGAAGCACTGATCAGCGCCCAGAACGCGCTCACCGATGCCGTGGTCAGCCGGCGGATCGCCGAACTCGAATTCCAGCGCGACCTCGACGTTCTCGATGTCTCCGCCGACGGCCGCATCCGCGAGATCATCCTCACCGATATGCCACCACCCGCCGAGCCGACCCCACCCGACGCAAACTGACGAAAGGTAATCCCAATATGCATAAGCACGTATATTCCCGACGCGGAGCCATGCGTCCGCTGTCCGCCATTCTACTGGCACTCGTGGCCTCCGCGGTCATCGCCGTGCCAGCCTACCGGCGGCTCAAGCCGTCGGCCACGAGCACAATCCCGGTATTCCAGACCGCGCGTGGACTGCTCGACATCACGGTGACCGAATCCGGCACCATCAGTCCCAGCGAGCAGATCAGCCTCAAAAGCGAACTGGAGGGTCGCAGCACGATTCTTTACCTGATCCCGGAAGGCACGGAGGTCAAGACCGGCGTGTTGCTGGTTGAACTCGACGCCACGGACCTTGAGGACCGGCGCATCGAGCAGGCCATCCAGGCGGAAAACGCGGAAGCCGCCTTCATCCGCAGCCGCGAGACGCTGGAAGTCGTCAAGAACCAGGCGCAGAGCGATGTGGAAAAAGCAGAGCTGGACCTGCAATTCGCCCGCGAGGACCTTGAAAAATACAAGGCTGGTGACTATCCGAACAAATTGAAGGAACTTGAAGCCCGCATTACCCTCGCCCGCGAGGAGAAACAGCGCGCCGAGGAAAAACTGAAGTGGTCACAGGTGCTTTTCAAGGAGAAGTATCTTTCGGAATCCGAGATCCAGGCCGACGAGCTTTCCGTCAAGAAATCGGCGTTGGATGTCGAACTGGCCGAGAACAACCTGAAACTGCTGCAGCAATTCGAGTACAAGCGCCAGATCACCAAGCTCGAGAGCGACGTACGCCAGACAGAGATGGCGTTCGAGCGGGCGACGCGCAAGGCAAGAGCGGACATCATCCAGGCGGAAGCTGATCTGCGCGCCAAGGAGTCGGAATTCACACAGAACAAGAGCCAGCTTGAAAAACTGATCGTCCAGATCGGGAAGGCTAGGATCACCGCCCCGCGCGACGGGCTGGTGGTCTACGCCACCAGCGGGGAATTCCGCTGGCACGGATCCAATGAACCGCTGGCGGAGGGCCAGGAGGTCCGCGAGCGCCAGGAGCTGATCAACCTGCCGACGGCCTCGAGTTTTATCGCCAAGATCAAGATCCATGAATCCAGCCTCAAGAAAGTGCGCGGTGACCTGCCCGTCACCCTCCGGGCGGATGCACTGCCAGGGATGACCTTCAGCGGACGAATCACCTCGATCGCCCCGCTGCCGGACGCCATGAGTTCCTTCATGAATCCGGACCTGAAGCTTTACGACACCGAGATCCGGATCGAGGGTGGTGGCGAGGTGCTGCGCACCGGCATGAACTGCGAGGCGACAATCCAGATCGCCTCTTATCCGGACGCGGTCCATGTGCCGGTGCAATGCGTGGTACGGGTCAATCGCCAGCCAGTCGTGTTTGTCAACACCCCTGCCGGTCCCGTCCAGCGCGAGGTCACGATCGGCGAGGACAATAACCGCATGGTACATATCCTCGCCGGCCTGGAACCGGGCGAGCCGGTATTGCTGGCGCCGCCGCTGGACACCGTCGGAGAGACCGTTGAAACCGTCGCCGAGAATATCGCCACCGCCCACGACAAAGGAGACGGCAAGCCGGGAATGCCAAATCCAGACACCGGGGAAGACAGCGGGGCGAAACGCGTGAAGCGCATGCCCAAGGACGGAGCCGAACGCCGCCAGCGGCCGCGTCCCAGCCAGGAGCAGCCCTGATGAGTACCGGCACTCAGGCCACGCATCTCGAGAACATCACCCGCACCTATCAAATGGGTGATCAGGCCGTGCATGCGCTCGCCGGCGTAAGCGCCACCTTCGAGCCCGGCAGCTTCTGGGCCATCATGGGCGCGAGCGGCAGCGGCAAGAGCACCCTGCTCAACATCCTCGGCTGCCTGGACCGCCCCACCTCCGGACGCTATATCCTGGGAGGCAACGATACCAGCACGCAAGGCGATGACGCCCTCAGCGACATCCGCCTCAGATATCTCGGGTTCATCTTCCAGAGCTTCAACCTCATCGCCCAGCTTACCGTCGAGGAGAATATCCAGCTTCCTCTCTATTACCTCGGCTGGCACCCCGACCGCGCCCGGCAACGCGCCTGCGAACTGGCCCGGCGGGTCGGTCTTGCCGAACGCCTGCACCACCGCCCGTCAGAGCTTTCCGGGGGGCAGCAGCAGCGCGTGGCGATCGCGCGCGCGCTGGCGAACGATCCGGTCATGCTGCTGGCCGACGAGCCGACCGGCAACCTTGACTCCGCCACCGGCAAGGAGATCATGACCATGCTCGGCGAACTGAACGCGCAGGGCAAGACCATCATCATGGTCACCCACGAGCCCGATATCGCCAATGTCGCCAGGCACCGTATCATCATGCACGATGGGCGCATCGCCAGCGCCGGGGAGAACCGCCAGTGAAGAACACGCGTTTTTTCCGCGATATCCACCTTGGCGTCAAAACCCTGATGCTACACAAGCTGCGCTCGCTGCTGACGATGCTCGGCGTGGTGTTCGGCGTCGGTAGCGTCATCGCCATGCTCGCGGTCGGCGAGGGTGCCAGCCGCGAGGCCCTTGCACAGATCCGCAAGCTCGGCAGCAACAACATCATCATCGATACGGCAAAACCCTCCGATGACAGCGCCAGCGGCACCAAGCGCACACGCATCAGCATCTATGGACTCAAATACGCGGACGATCTCCGGATCGCCGAATGCATCCCGTCGATCAAGCGGACTGTCCCCGTCAAGATCATCCGCAAGGAAGGCCGCCTCGGCAGCAAGACACTGCCCCTGCGCCTGGTGGGGACGACCCCCGCCTGGTTCGAACTCGTCAAGCGCCCGCTCCTGGCCGGGCGGGAACTCTCGGATGGCGATCTGAAGAAACGGACGAATGTCGCCGTGCTGACTGAACACGGGGCCCGGCGCCTGCTCGCCACCGAGGAGACCCTCGGCAGCGTGATCAAGATCGGCGGCAACGCGTTCATGGTCGTCGGTATCATCCAGAGCGACAGCGGCAATGCCGGCGGCATGCAGACACCGGACCGCGATACCGACGCCTACATCCCCCTCACCACCGCGCGCGAGCGGTTCGGCGATGTCTATGAACAGCGATCCGACGGCGCCAGCATCCGGGAGTCCGTCGAACTGCACCAGATCATCGCCGAAGCAGTCAGCCTCGCCGATGTCGAACCCGCCGCGCAAGCGATAGAGGCCATGCTCACGCGCTTCAACAAGCAGAAAAGCTATCGACTACAGGTGCCGCTGGCTCTGCTGCGCCAGGCCGAGGCAACCAAGCGGAACTACAATATCGTGCTCGGCTCGATCGCGGGCATCAGCCTGCTGGTCGGCGGTATCGGCATCATGAACATCATGCTTGCGTCTGTCACCGAACGGACGCGCGAGATCGGCATCCGCCGTGCGATCGGTGCCAAGCGCCGCCAGATAATCGCGCAGTTCCTGATCGAGACCGTCGTGCTCTCGATGACCGGAGGGGCGATCGGGGTCGGCATCGGGGTGCTGATTCCCTGGATCATCACACGCACCGCCGGCATGCCCACGCTGGTGACGCCGCTCAGCGTCATCGTCTCCCTGGGTGTCAGCATGCTCGTCGGCATGATATTCGGTATCTATCCCGCCGTCCGCGCCGCGCGCCTCGACCCCATCGAGGCCCTGCGCCACGAATAAATGCATTCACATGAATCTTGCCAGCCCATTGACCGGTCCCGGGCTTTGCACCTTGAACTCGCCTCTGTACGGAATCTCGCCATTGCCGTTGACCGTATAGCCCCAGCGTTCCACCGCCTCCCCGGCTGTCGGCAAGTCATCCCTCGCGCGCGCAAGCTGCATCGACAGCTCCGCGTCCAGCCGTGCCTGAACGGTCGCTAAAGCGGCATCGCCAATCCGGTTGTGCATCTGAAAGGGATCGCCCAGGTTATCATATAGCAGCCATGGCCCGTCTGAATCGCGCACGTAGGTATATTGCCTGGTCCGCACACCGCGATAGGCCTTGTAGTCAGCGTCGTTGAACGGCGCGACCGACATGAACAGCACCGCCCGGTCGTCATCCGTACGCTCCCCCCGGAACCAGGCAGAAATATCCTCGCCCTCGACCGTGCCAGGAATCGCAACCCCCGCCAGAGACAGCAGACTTGGCAGGATATCCGGCGTATTCAAGGGCGTTGCCACCACCCTGCCACCCTCGAGGATCGCCGGATAGCGGCAGAGGAACGGCACACAGACCGATTCGTCCCAGGGCACCTGCTTGCGCCAGGAGCGCTTGCCCTGCGACCCGTGCATATCGCCATGATCCGAGGTGAAGACGAAAATCGTGTCCGCGGCCAGCCCGGTCGTTTCCAGCGTCTGGCAAAGGCTGCCGACACAGCGGTCAATGGCCGTGCAATGCGCATAATACCCCTGCAACTCCTTGCGGGAGCGTTCCGCCTGCTCAGGCGGGACATTGGGACGCAGTTTGAGTGACTCCGGCGGATACAACGCCTTCAGTTCCTCGGGGGCATTGTCATGCGGGAAATGCGGACCGCCGAAGCCGATGAACAACAGGAACGGTTGATCGCCGCCGGCATGCTGGCGGATATAGGCATTGGCGTCCTCGGTCTGGGCATAGGCGTCATAGCCATTCCACAGCCGTTTCGTCGGATCATTGCCCGCATAATAGAACGACTGGATGTAATCGTGCGTGCATTCCAGCACTTTCCAGTAATCGAAGCCCTGGCGACGCTCCGGCGGGATATACGAATCACGTCCGTGACCATCCAGGTGCCACTTGCCGACATATGCGGTCTGGTAGCCTGCATCCTTGAAAATCTCGGCCATGCAAAGCTCCTCGGGAGGCAGGTAGAGATCGTTCAGGAACATGCCGGTGGTAGTCGGCAGGCGGCCCGTCAGCAAGGATGCCCGCTGGGGGGTGCAGACCGGGCAGACCGAGATCGCATTACGAAAGTTGATGCTGCGCGCGGCCAACGCATCAATATTTGGAGTATTGACATTCGGATCGCCGGCATATCCAAACGCCTGCGCCCGCCACTGGTCGGTCAATACAAAAACAATATTCGGCTTCATGCAACCTCCTTGACGTTCATGGCTCATCCGGCAACTGGGAGCTCACCTTCGGCCCGTTAAGCCGGAAAGTTTCAATATCGAGGGATTGGATCCATGGGGGAAGGTTCTTCCACACTTCATGAAAGCCGAAGCCCCCGTCGGTCATTTCCCGGATCGCTTCCTCTTTCGTCCAGCCCTGGACCACAATCCGGTACATGGCGCACATCGTGCCTGTGCGGTCGGCCCCGTGCTGGCAATGGACCAGGACCGGGGTACGTTTCGAATCCGTGACGATCTGCAGGAACCGCTCGACCTCCTTGCGTTCCGGGTGCCAAGCCTTCATGTAGAGATGTTCATGTCCCAATCCGGTCGTTCCGAGCTCGTCCCGGTCCGAATGGAAGGAACGAAGATTGACGATGGTCACGATGCCGTACTGCTTGAGATTCTGCATGCCCTGGGCGGTAGGCTGGGCGCTTCGATACAGATTGGTGCTGACCTGGAATAAATTCGGCACGCCTTCCATCGTAATGGGCTGTGCCCATGATGAAGGACGGTTCGTGACAGGTTCTGCCGCCAAGACAGGAAGCGCCAGCAGGCAGCATGTCAATAGTTTCATCATAGGTATTTACTCCAGGCTGAGACAAACCGTTCGATGGCGATCGAGGTGGTCAGGCCGAGCGTGGCCAGGATCGAGCAGGTCACGAACGCCAGCATGGCACGCGATCCCGGTACGGCACGCGCGAGAGAGAGGATCATTCCTGAAATAGCCGCTATCGAAACCGCGATTACCGACAGGAATACAATCAAACCGCTTTCTGGCAGGATGACGACGGCCAGTAGCGATAGAGCAAGCATGTGGAGGACGAGAACCACCGCCTTCGCCCAGTTCCCGCCCAGGATCACCGCGATTGTCTTCTTGCCACCAACCCGGTCGGACGGTTCATCCGGGAGGGTTGTTGAAAACGCGCATGCAAGCTGGAGCGGGAGTAGCGCGGCGACATAGCGCCATTGGAAAGCATCCAGAGATCCGGCTTGAACGTAGTACCCGAAGAGCGGCAGAACCAAGCCGACGCCGGCCATCTGCAGGAATTCGCCGCCGCCGCGATAGGAAAGGCGCACCGGAGGGAAGCTGTATAGCCACAACAGCACCAGCGAAACCAGGATCAACAGAGGGGCAAACGGTCGTCCCTGAAAAAGGAGACAAAGTCCGATCAACCCATTCAGGACCACGGTAACCGCCACCGCCGTTTTCAGGTCCGGTACGGATAATTTCCCTTCCACCAGGACTCGTGACCCGCCGGAGAAAGGCGTGAACGTTACATTCAACCGGTCAACCGCGACATCGGCCAGATCGTTGGCATAGACGATATAGAGCTGGATAACCATACCGAACAGCCAGGTCAGTCCCGCCAATGGCAGATTGAAGATCCCGGACTGACTGAACCAGAGCGCCTGTCCGAGAAGCAGCGGGCAGAAGATATAGCCCTGTGACGGCAGACGGGAGGCTTGAATCCATGCGCTTATTTTATTTGCTGGCATGTCGGATAGTCTCTGAATTCCAGACCGAATGCAAACGGATAGATCACTGCGGCGGCAAATCCTGCCGAGAAACCGTAAAGCAGCTCCTCCACCGGCAAGGGACCGGCAAATACATTCAGGAGTTCGCCGGTGTGCCAATAGCGGGCAAAGGTGCCCGGCAGGATGCGTTCCAGCGCCAGCCAGATGCCGACGTAGGCGATCAGCGACGTGCCCCCGCCCTTCCAAGCGTGGTGCCACAGGTCCGGACGGGCGGCCAGCAGCAAAACGGACGGAATGGTAATCATGATGAGCAGCCCGCTATATATGGCCGGGAATCCGGCTACCCAGCCAATCATGGCCGCCAGCAGGGCGGCCCCTGCCAGCATGGACACTATCAGGACGGCCTGGGTTGTTGTCTGCGACTTGAACGGCTGTAGTTGTTTTCCTGCAAGTGCAGGATAGAGCCCGATCGCCATGGCACCCAGCGACGCCACGAAAAGAAAGTCCTCCAACCCGAAGCCGAATCTGGCGGCGGCATCGAAAAGAAACGGCGGATCCCAGTAATCCGGATAGAACATGAACTCCGTAAAGGCAAACGGCAGGGAGACCAGCGCCA
>CAZZBA010000152.1:0-2196 GCA_964652765.1 uncultured Victivallales bacterium
GTGATATCGTCATAGTGCTCTCCGCATCAAGAGTATCAATCCGCAGCATCAGGCTAATCGTAAATACAGAATCCTATGCCACGGTATTTATGAACACCATGATCTTAACCTAACAAGACCCCGATAACCATGACTATTATCTCGTGGATTTACGCTTGTCATTCTCCGGAAAAACATTATGGTTTACGCAAGCAAACTTGAGCAGCAGGAGCCATTTTCATGAGTCAATCGGGCAAGGAGGGTTGGGGCACACGGCTGGGCGTCATCATGGCGGTCATGGGAAGTGCGGTGGGGCTGGGTAATTTCCTCCGGTTCCCCGGTTTGGCCGCCCAATACGAGGGGGCCGCCTTCATGATCCCCTACTTCATCGCTCTGCTGGTGCTGGGGCTTCCATTGGCTTGGGGCGAGTGGGCGATGGGCCGCTTCGGCGGTGCACGTGGCCACAACTCCGCCGCAGGCATCTTCAGGACGCTGTGGAAACGTCCCTTCGCCCCCTATTTCGGAGTCCTTGGGTGCCTGGTGCCTGTCGGGATCTACATGTATTACATCCTGATCGAATCCTGGTGCCTGGGCTATGCCTGGCACTATCTCTCCGGCACCATGGCCACGGTCGGACATCAGGCAACCCTTGCGGGAGGCAAACTCGATAAGGCCCCCTACGAACAGCTCTTCGCTTCGTTTACCGGCGCCAGCGCGGATGGCGCCGCCCTCACGGGAACCTGCCTGATCTTCCTGATCATCTGCGTGGCACTCAATCTTATCCTGATCTACCGGGGTTTGAGCAAGGGCATAGAAAAATTCTGCCTGTACGCCATGCCCGCCCTCGTCTTGTGCGCCATCCTCGTGCTGATTCGCGTCCTGACGCTCCCGGGTATCACGGAAGGGCTCGGCTTCATGTGGAATCCGCGTAGCGCCCCGGACAAACCGTTCGCTGAGGGATTCCTCCACGCCTTGATGAACCCCAAGATGTGGATGGATGCCACCGGTCAAATCTTCTTCTCCCTGAGCGTCGGCTTTGGCGTCATCATCACCTACGCCAGTTACCTGAAGAAAGATGACGACGTTGCCCTCTCATCCCTTACCAGTGTGGCGGGCAACGAATTCTGCGAAGTGGCGCTGGGTGGCATGATCACCATACCCGCCGCGTTCCTGTTTTTCGGGGCGGCCGCCGTGGGGTCTTCCTTCTCGCTCGGGTTCCTGACCCTCCCCATGGTATTTGAGTCCATGCCGCTGGGCCACATCGCCGGCTTCATCTTCTTTATCCTGCTGTTCCTCGCGGCCATTACCAGTTCCCTTAGCATGCTGCAACCGGCCATCGCCCTGCTTGAAGAAGGTCTGGGACTCACCCGTAAAACCTCGGTGGCGTTGCTCAGCCTGATTACCCTGCTGGGAACAGCCTTCATCATGTATTTCTCAGAAAACACCCTGGCCCTTGGCACTTTCGACTTCTGGGTAGGCACCTTCTGCATTTTCCTGCTGGCCCTGTTTCAAGTGGTCTTGTTCGGTTGGGTGCTGGGGCCCGAACGCGGCATGGCGGAACTGGACCGGGGTGCTGAGATCAGGGTACCGCGCTGCGTCGGCTTTATCCTCAAATGGGTGGCCCCCATATACCTGCTGGTGATATTTATCGCCTTTGTAGTAGAGCAGGCGCTCGCCAAACGGGCTGACAACGTCTTTGCCCAGATCATCGATAAACCGGTAGTCACCATGAGCATCGGCTTGATCGGCCTGGTCGCTCTCGTTTTCCTGATCATTATCCATTACTCGGTCAAACGCTGGGATACCCTCGACCAACAGCGTGGTCCGGGATCACGGGAGGACATGCCATGACCATCGGCGGCTGGATCACCATGATTTTATCCGTAGGTTCAGTAACCCTCCTGCTGGTTTGGTGCATCTGGAAAGTACTGAAGACCCCGGAGGCCACCCGTCATTTGCACGGGGAATTGGACATCGACACGAAGGATTGAATGCACACAGCCAACAGGACCTACTCGGCACCTAGGCCAGGCGCTCGCGTACCGACACGGCTTCGGCCTCGGCTTCCCGACGCGCAGTGGCCTGAAGCTGACGGCGGACAAGCTCTCACCGGCCATTGTCACGCGCCTGGGTATTGCGCTGAGGCGGCTGGGTTGTGGGCGTCAGGAGGATCGGCTGGCGAAAGACCAGAGTCTTCGCATGCTGTACACGCCACCG
>CAZZBA010000152.1:2206-9181 GCA_964652765.1 uncultured Victivallales bacterium
CGGCGCAAGGCACCCATCCAGTATTCCTCGACCTTCAACTGAGCCTCCTCGCGCTTGATCGTGCCGGCATCAAGCTGCTTGAGCAGGTCCATCTGCAGCTTCCCGAAGCGCTCCATGCCCTTGTTGTGGAGCGCCCGCACGGCCACCACCGGCAGCCGCGCGCTGTCATAGGCCGGCGTCGAGACGGCCTCCCGTGCGCGGGCCTGCACGAACCGCTGCTTGAAATCGGGATGCACGCCGCACTCCTCGCTCATCACGAAACGCGTGCCAAGCTGGCAGCCGGCCGCCCCCATCAGCAGCATGTGCGCGATCATCTTGCCGGTGGCGATGCCTCCAGCCACAAAGACCGGCACCGGCGGGTTGTGGAAAAGCACCTGCTGGAGCAGGATCGTCAACGACACATGGCCGATATGCCCGCCAGCCTCGCTGCCCTCCAGGATCAGAGCATCCGCGCCGTAGCGGATCTGCTGCTCCGCGATCGAGAGCGTCGAGGCGAACGATACAGCCCGGCATCCGGCCGCCTTGACTGCATCCACCGCCTGGCGTTTCGGGAAGCTGCCAGCGAAGATCACGACCGGCACCCGGTTCCGTATCGCCACCTCCATGTGTGCCTTGTAGTTGGGGGCGATCGTGACCAGATTCAAGGCGTAGGGACCGCCGATCGCATTACAGCGGTCGATTTCCTCCTCCAGCAGCGCCCCCGGCATATTGCCGGCCGCCAGCACGCCGAATCCGCCGTTATCATGCACCACCTTGACCAGCTTGGCATCGCTGATCCAGGTCATGCCTCCACTGATGATCGGATAACGGACCCCCAGGAAGTCCATCCCCTTTTTGCCAAGCTTGTCAATCAACGGTGTCTTGATAGTCTGTTCCATGATGCTTTCCTTATTTACCCACCCTGGCTTACAACGCTGCGGACGGGGTGGAACCCGTCCCTCCAGAAGATCCTTGGATGTTGGGTGTTGGGCGTTGGGACGTTCGATATTTCTGCTTTCTGCATTACCTACGCACACATTTACCCTATCACCCCTCGCAAATGCAACCCGTAAAAACTTGCACTCTGTCGCCAGCCCCACTAGGGTACGGACATGAACGCCGTCCTCAATATAGTATTGGTCGAACCGCAGATCCCCCACAACACCGGGGCGATCGGACGCCTTTGTGTCGGACTCGGTGCCGCCCTGCACCTTATCCGCCCGCTGGGTTTCATCATCGACAACCGATCCATCCGCCGGGCGGGGCTCGACTACTGGGAGCACCTCGACGTCACAAGGCACGAGAACTGGGACGCCTTCCTCGCCGCCTGCTCCCCGGAACGCCTGTTCTTCGCCAGCACCAGGGGGCAGCGCGACCTTTACGACTGCCGGTTCTCACCAGGCGATTACCTCGTCTTCGGCAACGAGAACCAGGGTCTTCCCCAGGATTTCTATACGCGTTATGTCAACGACCTGTTCCGCATCCCGATGCCGGGCGAACACGCGCGCAGCATCAATCTGGCCAATGCCGCCGCCATCGTCATGTACGAGGCCTACCGGCAGCAAGCAGCAGAGAGACTGAAGACCGTAGACTGAAGACTGAAGCACAAGAGGTCTACAGTCTTCAGTCTTCGGTCTTCAGTCTCTCCCCCTCCCTTAGAACGCCAGATCCAGCGTGACGCCGAACTGGGCCGGATCGCCATAGGTCAGGTACAGCGTTTCGGCGTAATCCGGCGGCTCGAGACCGAAGGAATAACCCTGGACGGCATAGGTCTTGTCGAGCACGTTCCGGCCCCAGAACGTCAGAGTCCAGTACTCGCCTCGCCATCCCGCCTTCAGGTGCAGCAGCTCATAAGGCTCAGCCTGGCCGTCATGCCCGGCGGCGAAGTAGAAAGCGTCGCTGCCTTCAACCTCGGCCCGTGCAAAGAACCCGGTGGAGTAACCGTACTGAAGCCCTGTGTTGTAGCGGTAGCGCGGGGCGAAGGGTTGCTCGCGCCCGTCGATGTCGTTGATCCCGCCCGCGGATTCGAAGTCCTCATACCGCGTATCCAGCAGGCTCAACTGGGCGAAGGCGTCGAGCGCCGGCACCAGATGCCCGGTCAATCCTAGTTCCACGCCACGGTTGTACCCTTGGGCGGCATTGTCAGTGAAATAGACGAATGCCGTCGGATCGGCGGGATCGGACTGCATGGAGGTGGCGATCTGCAGGTCGTCGCGGACCATGTAGAAAAACGTCATGTCCGCATCCAGGCAGTCGTCCAGCAGCGACGACCGGACGCCGGCCTCGACATTCCAGAGTGTCTCGGCATCGTAGTCGCGCCGGTCCTGCGGCAAGGCCGGGTTCTGGTTCACGCCGCTGCCCTTGAACCCGCGCGAGACGGCACCGAAGACCGTCAGGCTCTCCAGCAGTGGCGATTCCAGCGCGAGGCGTCCGCCCCACATCGTGTCGTCCTTCGTCAGCGTCACACCGTCGTTGTCGATGTAATCGGTCTGCCGCTGCTCAACCCGCAGCGACGAATACAGCAGAAGAAGCGGGGACAGCCGCGTGGTCAACTGGCCATACAGCGCCTCGGAGGCCGCCTCGTACTCGCTCTGCAGCAGCCGGAAACCGTTGAAGTCATCTTCCTCGCGCAGCAGCGAGAAGAAGCCACCGACATGCCAGGCCGTGGAACCGCCGAAGATCTCGCCGCCGGGCTCGGAGATCAGCCGCACATCCTCGGCCAGTGTACGGCGCACCCGGTCGAGACGCTCGAAGAAGTCGTAGGCGTATCCTTCCACCGCCGGATCCCACGAATACGGGCTCGCCGCCCAGAAGGCGTCGTTGCCCCAGTCGGCATCGTAGCTGTAGAGCGCGCGGGTCTCGACATAACTGAGGATATTGAGCAGCCGGAAAGGTTCCGGCCCCATCCAGTGGGTACGCAGCGTACCGCCGGCGCTTTCCTGGTTGTCCTCGCCCGGACGGTCGCTATAGGTACTGACGGGATCGTTGTCCGGGGTGAAGTGATCATAGCCGTTGAGCAGATTCGCATACAGACCGGTCACGTCTACACGCCAGTCATCCGTCGGCTGCCAGCGCAGCTTCAGCCGTCCGTTGAACTCGTCGCGCGCCGCCGTGTCGTCACAGTCAAGGAAACGGTTCTGCCGGAAACCGTCCATCCGGGTCTGCTCGACGGCTATGCGGAGCTGTAGCCGGTCGGGATCCAGGGTCAGCGGACCGCCGGCTGCCACGCCGAAACCGTAATAGCCATCGGTTCCCAGCGAAGTCTGCAAGCGCATATCGTGGTACGGGGCCGGCTCCCTTGTGCGGATGTTGATCAGGCCCGCCAGTGCCTTCGAACCGTAGATCGCCGCCTGCGGCCCGCGCAGCACCTCGACCTCCTCGACATCGAACAGCGACGCATGCATCCCCAGACCGCTGAAGTCCATGTCATCAACTAGGAATCCGACCGAGAAATTCGGCGGCCCCTCGCCGGGGAACTGGCTGACTTCCCCCACCCCGCGCATCTGGAAATAGCGGGGACGCGACGTGCCTCCGGCCCAGGTCAAGTCCGGCGCCAGGGCGGCCAGATCCTGGAAGTGACGCGCATTGACTTGATCAAGCGCCTCCGCGTCCAGCACGATCGCCGAGGTGGTGGAATCGGGCAGACGGCTTTCGCCGGGTTCGGGCCGCACCGTGAGTTCGCGCATCAGGATGGCGTCGCCATCCGCAGCCTGCTGTGCCTGCACCTGAAAGACGGGAACCAGCATCGAGGCCAGTACCGCCGCCGTCCATGATTTTCCTTGCATCATCGTCTCCCGCCCGTCAACCGTTCAACAAGACACGATCAGCAGTGGAAGAAAAACGCACGGGCTGCATCCATCCCTCCGCCGGCATGATCCGGTTCAGGTTCAAAGGGTCACCGGGCAATCCCGGACTCTCAGGCCAGAGGCCTCCCCTTGGACGGCTCGTAAACTAGCGCGGGGGCCGCATCGCTGTCAATTTATTTCAACAGCCAACATCCAATTTTATCGACTCGATCACATCCCGCGGCCGCAGGCTGGTGATACGCTTGAACGCGGTGGCGAAGTACTGCGATGAGGAAAAGCCCAGATCGAACGCAACGCTGGTGACCGATCTGCCCTGCCCCAGCAATTCCCGCGCCTTATCCACCTTGCGCCGGATCACATATTCCGCCGGGGGCATGCCTGTCTGCTCCTTGAACTTCACCTTGAAACGCGACACCGAAAGCGCAGCTATGGCTGCCAGGTTGTCCACGCTGAGCGGCTGATCGAGCTTCGCGTCTACATGATCGCAGACGCGCCGGATATCCGGCGTCACCCTGCGCGATGATTTATCCTCCGCACATCGTACCACAAGCATCAGCCACTGGGCTAGGCGCGTGGCGATCTCGATTCGGGCAAAGTCCGAGCGCCCGCGCAGGAATGTGTCAATAATCTCCTCGAAAAGCGTCTTGAGGCGACGGTCGCCCAGGAAGCGACGGTGAGGCAGATCACGCATGCGCTGAACAAGCGGCCAGGCCTCGCGTGCCGAAAGGGCCAAAAACGGCACCGGCCGTTGCGGCAGGCGAACCTGCATCCAATATAGCAGGCCCTTGCCGTGCGGATGGCCGCCGCTGCCGTGCGGCTCGTCGGGGAAGGTCACAAACACCTCGTTGCCCCGAAACGAGTAGTCCTGGCGGTTGACGTGGTAAACCCGCTCGCCGCGCGTGAGGTAACAGATCTCCATCAGGCCGGGATGCACATGTGGAGCAAGGCCTTTCCTCGCATATTTCTCATCATGAATGCCCAGCAGCGGAACCTCGGGCAGACCGATGTCTGTCAGGTCGTGATGTACCCAGTTCCGGTCCGGCGACAGGTAATGCTTTCTAGTCATGTTCGACTTTGTACTGCAATACGCGATTGGAAGCAATACTGGATAAAATACTCTAGGATGATAGTGGTTCTATTTGGAAATACAGGAGGAAACATGAACGATCGTTACAAAGCCATGCTGTTCCAGAATCCCGAATACATTCCGATAAACATGGGCATTCTTCCTTCCGCCTGGAAGAAGTACAGGGAACAGCTCACCGCCATCACGAGCAAGCACCCTGTCCTTTTCGGCAGTGATCAATCGCAGCGCGACTATGACGACATCAAGGGAACCTATGTCGAGGGCAGCCACACGGACGCATGGGGCTGCGTCTGGGAAAACATTCATTCCGGCCGAGAAGCAATCGTAAAGCATCACCCCTACCCGACACGCGAATCCGTCTGCGGCATCAAACCACCGGAAACGGACATGGGGTTTCCCCACGGCTTCATGTACCTGCGGCTCGCTGATCTGCGCGGTTTCGAGGAAGTCATGATTGATTTCGCCGAGGAGCCGCCCGAGCTCCAGCTCCTGATTGACACCGTCCTTGAGTACAACATTCGACAGGTCAAACTCTGGCTGGACAAGCCCAGGGAAGAAAAACGCATTGTCTACTTCGGCGACGACCTCGGGATGCAGACATCGCTTCCGATGCGCCCCGAGAAATGGCGGAAATACCTCAAGCCACGCTACAAGCAACTGTACAAGCTGATGCACGACGCCGGGCATTATATCTACATGCATACCGACGGACACATCCATGAAATCATTCCGGACCTTATCGAATGCGGCGTAAACATCATCAACCCGCAGATTCGTGCAAACGGACTCGACAATCTCGCAAGGGTGTGCAAGGGCAAGGTATGCGTCGCTCTTGATCTCGACCGCCAGATGTTCCCGTTCTGCCGGCCTTCTGATATGGATCCGCATGTCCGGGAAGCCGTGGAAATGCTCGGCAGTCCCGAAGGCGGACTCATTCTGGTGGCGGAGGTCGACGACGGGGTATCACTGGAAAACATCGACGCGCTCGCCACGGCCCTGGAGACGTACCGCGGTTACTTCCGCACGTCGCCACCGCCAGCCGCGTTAGCATGATCAGGAATCGCAATGCGCCTTTGCCGATCAGCCCTGATGTCTGGAATATCCGGATATACGCCGGCATCTCGACGTCAGAATACCGGGCACGCCACGGCAAACCATAGCTACGCAGCCTACTTCCGGCGCTCCATGACATAGTAGCTGGCATTCCATTGCGCCTCGTCTTCGATCGTCTCGCTCTGGGCCGAGAAGCCACCCTCCTCGACAAAGAGATACTCCTTGCCCTGCACCGTCTTGACTTCCATCCTCAGCGCCTCTTGACTGTCGCTGTTGATCAGCATGTCCCCTGACCAGATGAGGCCCTTGGCTCCCCCGACATTCCCCCCATCCTGCAGCACGAGCCCGCCAATCCCGAACTTCGGCGGGGCCTGCCTGGGCGGAGGATCCGGCTGTTTCCCTTTCTGCTTCGCCGCTTCCGCTGCAGCATTTGCCTTGGCTTCGTCCTCAACCTGCTTCGCAAGCTGCGCCTGATAATCGTCGGCCGATTTGGCCTTTGCAATCGTCTGCCACTTGCCCATCATCAACTGGCTTGGGGTAAATGTGCCGCTGTAGACATACATGCCGGATTCCTTCTTCGACGACGCCCACGCGGAGGTCATCTTTGGCATTTTCAATACGACATCACTGCCACCGGGCAAAGCGTTGATCCATTCTGACACCGTCCCCTTGAAAATCCTGGATCCAGTGGCAAGATTCGCGCCCCCTGGAGCCAGAAGCGGGTCAGGAATTCCCTTGTATGTCTTCAATAATACGTCGAGCCCGAGTTTCTGCACCTCCGGTTTCGCGGAAACAAGCGCCTTGGGAATATCACCCGCAATCCAAAGCGCAGATAACGCCGTGTTCCCGGCGACCATTTCGCCAACCGCCGGAAGCACCTTCTGATAAACACGCGCATCCGTCGCGATCACCGCCAGCGGCTTCAGCGCCGCCGACTGCACCCACCAATCGTCCTGTTTCAGGAAATACAGGAGACGATCAACGTGAGGAACGATCTTGTCCACAGGTGCCCTGCCCAGGGCCGCCATGGCCTGCATGGCAACCCAGCGG
>CAZZBA010000153.1:0-9162 GCA_964652765.1 uncultured Victivallales bacterium
GCCAGCGTGGCCGAGATCTTTTCGGCGATATGCAGGTTCTTGCCCATACCGGTGACCACGATCTTGTTTTTCTGTGCCAGCGCTTTCAGGACCGCCTGGACGGTCTTCTCGAAACCATGTGCCAGATGGGCCTTCACGCTTTTGAGCCCGTCGATTTCGCAATCCATCACGGCTTGCGCCTTTTGTAGCAAATCCATGGAATAACTCCTGCTGTTAGCGGTGCGCCCGTGGCGATATTCCCCCTGCCCGTGCGCATCCGAGTACTGAAGCGGACATCCTTCCCTAAAGCGATTGCGACAGGCAAGCAAAATCATTAACCGGACTAGAAGTCCGGTGCCTGCATCTTTACCAGGGCCTTGGTCGAAAGCAGTCCGCAGGCCGCAAGAATGTCCAGCCCGCGTGACGCCCGTACCGTTGTCCTGATACCTTTGCCGACCAGGGCCTCGCGGAACTCCTGGATGGTGTCTTCGGGGGAACTCTCCAGCGGTGTGTCCGGGATGGGGTGGAAGCGGATCAGATTCATGCGGCAGCGCAGTCCACCCAGCAGCCGTACCAGCTCCCGGACATGACGCGGACTGTCGTTGATGCCCTTGAACAGGATGTACTCGAAGGAAATCCGCCGCTGACGGTCGATCTCACTGGACTGGAGCAGGGCAACGACATCGGCGATCGGATACACGTTCTCGATCGGCATCATCTGCTGGCGCTCCTCGTGGAACGGGTTGTGCATGCTGACGGCCAGATGGCAGGCGGAATGCTCAAGGAAATGCCGGATGGCCGGGATTAGACCGATGGTCGAGACGGTGATGCGGTGCGGACTCATGGCAAGACCCCAGTCCGCCGTCAGGACGTCGAGGCTGCGCATCACGTTGTCCAGGTTGTCGAAGGGCTCGCCCATGCCCATGTACACGATGTTGGTCAGGCGATCGCGTTCAGGCAGGCTGAGGATCTGGTTCAGGATCTCGCCGGCTGTCAGCTGGGCCTGGAACCCCTGCTTGCCGGTCATGCAGAACAGGCAGCCCATCTTGCATCCGACCTGCGAGGAGACACACAGCGTGGCGCGGTCCTCGTCGGGGATGTAGGCCGCCTCGATAAAGCGGTTGTGACTGGTCGGGAACAGATACTTCCTCGTGCCGTCGGCAGACGTCTGGACATTCGTGAAGTCGGTCAGGCCGATGGAAAATCCGTCGTCGAGCAGTTGCCGGGACCGTTGCGAGAGATTCGTCATCGCCTCGAACGATCGTGCCTGCTTCTTGTAAAGCCATTCGCCGAGCTGCCGCCCCGCAAAGGCCGGCAGCCCCAGTCGGGTGACAAGTTCCTCGAGTTCCTCTGGTGTCTTGCCGATCAGGGGTTCTTTGCTCATGCGTTAAAAGTATATCTCCGCGAGGATATTATCAATCTCAATACCTTTGGCGAGCAGGATATCCCGGACTTCGACCACCATCTCGGCACTGCCGCAAAGGTAGTAGCGCTGTCGCGCCGGCAGTTCCCGGTGGTCCCGCAGCCATTGGGTGATGCGCCCGGGGTATACGCCGTCCTCACTGCCGCCCTGTGAGCAGCAGCGCACGTAACGGTCTCCGAGGGCGGCTTTCATTTCAGCTTCGAAATAGAAACGGCCGGCGGTCCTGGCCCCATGGATCAGCATGTTGCCGGCACCCAGGCCTGAACGCAGCATTGAGCGGTAGGGGGCAATCCCCGTTCCGGCCGCGATCCACCAAGCGGGTTGGTCATCCCCGGTGAACGTCCCGAACGGTGCGGATACCAGCAGCCGGTCCCCGGCCTTCAAGGTTGCCAGGCGCGGACTGAGCAGTCCGCCCTGCTTGATGTTGAACAGGATGGAAACGTCCGGTTCCCCGCTGCCGCTGCAAATGCTGAAGAGCCTGGGCTGGATGGCGCGGTCAAGCGTGACGGCCAGGACCTGCCCGGGCAGGAATGGGTGCTGGCCGGGAAAGCTCAGCACAAAGCCCTCCCGCCCGGTTTCGCGGATGCCGCTGACCTGGACCGGCCTGAGTGATCGCTGTTTACCGGAATCTGTACAGAGAGAGTCCATCTGCCGCTGTATCCTAGAGACACGGGCCGGTTTTGTCAGCACCTCTTTTCTAATAGGCTGGCAGTTGCATGCGTTTACAGGGTGAACAGGTTCCACTGGATTACAAACGGTGTAAACGGGAGGGCGACCATGAATGAACACCCGGAGAGAGTCGATGGCGGGATCGGTGAGGATGCATTTGACGCGCTTCACGGCCATGATCTGATGGCGCTCTTTGATGAGCTCTCGTTCCGTGAAAAATGGAAGCAGGTCTTTGCCGGGCTGAAGGAACCGAAGGAAAGCGGCAATCATAAATGGGCCCGGCTGCAGATGCTGCGCCTCTTGTCGCCCCTGATGGCTGTGGTGGTGCCGGTCTTGCTGCTGGGGTTGATTACCCTGCTGGCGCAGATAACCCCCGAGCCGCCCGAGTTATCACCGGTGATGGTGGTTGAACCAAGGCCGCAGGAGATCCTGGATGAAATCGTGGAGCCTGACGTTCAGCCGCCCGAGCCACCAGATCCTGAGGATGTGATTGCAGAGGTGACGAGCGCGACGCAGGCTGAGTTGGAAAGCACCATGGACTCGTCGGCGTCGGAGATCGCCAGCGAGCGGCAACTGGTTGCGCTTGACTCTGTCCCGATGGTCAATAGCCCGTTGGTGATCCGTTTACCGCCGTCAATCCGCGGCGAGGAAAAACAGAGAAAGGCGCTTGTAGATGGAGACGCCGAGCACACCAGCGTGCCCGTGCTTCGGGCATTGCGCTGGCTTGCCAGGAATCAGAATGAGGATGGCTCATGGGGGGTGAGCAAACCGGCCATGACGTCACTGGCGCTGCTGGCCTATCTTGCGCATGACGATACACCAGATAAGCCGGAGTTCGGCAGCACCGTGGAAGCGGGGTTACGCTACCTGGTTGATGCCCAGAAACCGGACGGTCGGTTCGCGGGGGCTGACGGTCACGACTATACGCAGCCGATCGCGGCCTATGCCCTTGCGGAGGCCTACGGCATGACGCGCGTACCGAAGCTCAAGGATGCCGCTGTGAAGGCGGTTATGGAAGTCATCAAGGGGCAGAACCCCAGTGGCGGTTTCAGCTATGGCCTCAGGCCGAGCGACCGGGATGACACCTCGTACATGGCCTGGTGCGTGCAGGCGCTCAAGGCGGCCAAGTTCGCCGGGCTATCGGCGTATACGCCCGGTCTGGACGCCTGCATGCAGAAGTCGGTTCTCGGTTTCCGCAGGAATTATGGAGAAGCGGATGGCTACGGTGGCTTCGGCTACACCGGGCCGAGCACCGCACACGGCCTTTCCGGGGCCGGTGTGCTCTGTATGCAGATCCTGGGTGAAGCCAAAAGCAAGGAGGTCCGCAATACCCTGCCGATGCTCCAGCGGAAATGGGCATTCAACTGGGATCAGCCACCGGCTGGCTCGGTAGTCTATTACTGGTACTACATCACCCAGGCCGCCTTCCATGAGGGCGGGGCCGCGTGGGCTGGCTGGAACAAGCCGTTCTCGCATGGGCTGGTCAAGGCGCAGGAGGTTGTCGGCAAGGAAGCCAGCGGCTATGTCGATCATAATGGGAATCCGCAGGAGATCGGATCCTGGACCTCCCCGTCAAAGAGCGAGCATACCGGCGGTAACGGCAAGGTCATGGACACGATCCTGTGTACGCTGATGCTGGAGGTCTACTATCGCTATCTGCCCGGCTTCCTGAAGGGGCAGGAACAGGAGATCCAGAATACGCTCGGTACGGCGGGCGACCTGGAAATCGAAATCAGTGAGTATCGAGGTAACAACAACCGCGACCAGAACCTCTTGCCATTATGAAATGTCGAGTGGCGTGCCCCAAGATCCATTACAGGTTGCTCAGCCAGTCGGCTGCGGGGCGGTCGAAGCCGGTGCCGTGCTGGTAATTGTACATGGCCTTGCGCAGGGCCTCGCCGATGGCGTCGAGGTTGTGATCGAAAGACCCGTCGAACGGGATCTCGTTGCGGGCGAATGCGCCTGCCGGTGCCGGCGGCAGGCGGATGGCATAGCGTTCGGGCTGGTTGGCGATCTCGCTGTGCGCGGTCAACGCAAAGCGGTGCCAGTAGGCGGAGTGCAGGATGCCGGCTTCCATCCACTGGCGCACGGTTTCCAGTCCGGCAAGGGTCTCCGCCAGGGTCTGGGTCGGGAAACCGTACATCAGATAGGCGTGTGTCATGATCCCGGCCTGGGAAAAATCCGCGCAAACCTTTCCGGCCCCGGCGACGGTAATCCCCTTGTTCATCAGCCGCAGCGTGCGGTCGCAGCAGGTTTCGAGTCCGCCGGTGACGGCGATGCAGCCGGCTGCGGCCATTTTCCGGATCAGCGGTTTAGAAAACCGGTTTTCGAAGCGGATGTTACCCCACCATTCCACCGTGAGGCGCCGCCGCAGGATTTCGTCGCAAAGACTGTCGAGGAGTGCAGGGGGCAGGGCTTCGTCCACGAAATGGAATCCGTTGAATCCGGTGGCGGTGATGACCTCTTCCATCCAGTTGCAGATGGTGCCGGGGCGGGCGGGGTCATAACGGCGGATATAATCGAGAGATGTGTCACAGAATGCGCAGCGGCGCCAGCAGCAGCCGTGCGCCAGGACCAGCTTGTTCCAGCGACCGTCCGACCACAGCCGTGTGACCGGATTGAGCATCTCGAAAAGCCCGAAATAGCGGTCCAGCGGCAATCCGTCGTATACCGGTGGCGGCAGGGTATCATGCGGCGGGTCCGGTTCGCCGCTGTCATGAAAGCGCACCATGCCGTTCTCCCGGACGAACGTGCGCACAAAACGCTTGGGTTCGACGCCTTCGGCCAGCCGCAGCAGGGGGAGCATGCCGCTATCGAGCGTGATGTAGTCGACTATGTCGAAGATGGCCGGATCGGTGAGTTCGCGGAGTTCGGTATTGATGTAGCCGCCGCCGAGCGCGATCCGGATTTCGGGGTTTGTCTTCTTGATCCGGCAGGCGATCCGCAGTGCTCCGGCGAGGCAGCCGGGAAACGGGACGGTGATGGCGACCAGTTGCGGCCGGTGGGTTTCGATCTGTTCATCGGTCAGTGCTTCCAGCCAGCCTGTCCTTCCGTCGTCGCCGGGTTGGGCGGATCGCGAGAACAGGGATCCGGAACGGGCCAGATGCTGCCGGAGGGTATTGAAGTCGGGCAGGCTGGTGGCCAGCTTGGCGGCGTAGCGGGAGAATTCGAATTGCGGGTCTAGCAAGGTCGCCGCTTCCGCGATATCATCCAGGAAGAGGCTGCACAGGTGCCGTGCGCGGTCGTCGCGGTCGAGGTCGCAAAAATTCCACTTGAGTTGCGCTTCCTGCCGGTAGGCGCGGGCGAGGTTCGGGCCTTCCGGCAACGCGCCGCGCCGCGCCAGGCGTCTGGCGGCGGAAGGGTTGCGGTCCTGGAGGAACGCGATCACCTCATCGATGACGGCGCGGTAGTCGCTGGCGGCGGCAAGAAAACCGGCGGCCTCGCCGGCGGCTGGCGACTGGCCCAGGTCCTGGCAGAGCTCGGTCAGCCCGTCGCGAGAAAAGAGTTTGAGCAGCAGCGCCAGCGACAGATCGGCCTGTACAGCCTCCTGGCCGCTGGCGCGGAGGCTGGCGGTCAGCAGCGGGGTGGCGGCGTACGGGGTGTTCGGCTGCAGTAGCGGCGGTGTCAGCAACAAGGTTTTCAATACTGCCGACCTCCGGATATAGCCATGAGCAGGGACTGGCGGTCGGGGTGGGTGCCTTCGAGCTGGAGCTCGTAGGCGGTCTTGAGCAGGGTGCCGATGCGGGGGCCAGGCGGGACGCCCAGGGCGATAAGGTCGCGGCCGTTGACCCAGGGCTCCGGCAGCACAGGTTCGCTGGCGAAGGCGTCGCGGGCCTGGCAGAGGAAGTCGTGGTTCTCCATCAGGCCGTGGCAGGCGATGCAGTCGAGCCGGTGCAGTTCCAGCTCGGTCTCGAAGGTGGGCGAACCGACAAGCTGGCGCAGGGTGGATCGGCGCATTTTGCGCACATCCATGAACCGCATGTGCCGCCCGACGCAGGCGGTGACCTCCTCGATAACCCGGTTGGGCAGGCGCAGCCGCCGCAGGATTTGCTCCGCCATGCGGGCCCCGTGCTCGGCATGGCCGTGGAAGCGCAGCCGCTGCCCGTCGTGGAAGGCGGTGGCGGGTTTGGCGATGTCGTGAAGCAGCACGGCGTAGGCGAGGACGGTCGAGCGCTCCTGCATGGCGTCGAGCATCATGGCCGTGTGGGTGAAGACATCGCCCTCGGGGTGGAATTCGGGCGGCTGTTCCTGATGCTTGAGGGCGGAGACCTCGGGCAGGAATACCTCGAGCAGCCCTAGCTGGTCGAGCAGGCGCAGGGCCTGGCCAGGCTGGCGGGCCTCGAGCAGGGTGCGGGTGAATTCGTCGCGTACGCGCTCGATGCTGATGCGCGCGATCGAGGGCGCGTTGCGCAGGATGGCGGCGGCAGTGGCCGGTTCGATCGCGAAGTCCAGCGTGGTGGCGAAGCGCACGGCCCGCAGCAGGCGCAGGTGATCCTCGCCGAAGCGGCGGTCGGGCTCGCCGACGCAGCGGATCAGCCGGGCCTCGAGATCGGCACGCCCGCCGACGTAGTCATGCACGCTGCCGTCGACGGGGTCGTAGAACATGGCATTGACGGTGAAGTCGCGCCGGGCGGCATCCTCGGGCGGGGTGGAGAACGAGATCGCGGCGGGGTGGCGTCCGTCATCGGTGCCGTGATCCTGCCGGAAGGTGGCGACCTCGAAGGCTAGCCCCTTCCAGGGAACGATCACCACGGCGAAGTTCTTGCCGACCGTGCAGCCCCCGGGAAAGCAGGCGAGGACGGCGTCCGGGACGGCGTCGGTGGCGATGTCGTAGTCGCGCGGCTCGCGGCCGAGGAGCATGTCGCGCACGCAGCCTCCCGCCCAGTAGGCGGTGTAGCCCGCCTCGCGCAGGCGGCGGGCGACGTCGATCGCGCCCTGGCGCAGGTCGGCGGCGTCTGGCGGCGTGGCGGGGGTGGGGTCAGGCGTCTGCATGGGTTACCGCATGGTGCAGCAGGGTGGTCATGGCGGGCATGGCCCGGCGTCCGGCGTCGAGCACGTCGGCATGGGCGAGCGTGGCGGCGGAATCGACTCCCGCCGCCGGGTTGGTGATGCAGGAAATGGCCCCGACGCGCATGCCGGCGGCCCCGCCGAGGATGGCTTCAGGCACGGTGGACATGCCCACGGCGTCGGCCCCCATGCCGCGGAAGACGCGGACTTCCGCCGGGGTCTCGTAGCAGGGGCCGGAGGTGGCGAGGTAGACACCCTCGCGCACGGCAATGCCGGTCTCGCGGGCGGAGCGGCGCAGGTGATCGAGCAGGCCGGGATCGTAGAGGTGGCTCTGGTCGGGGAAGCGCTCGCCCCAGCGGGTGTCGCGCGGACCGACGAGGGGATTGCTGCCGATGGCGTTGATGTGGTCGGTCACCAGCATCAGCTCGCCGGGTGCGAACGACGGGTTGATGCCGCCAGCGGCATTGGTCAGCAGCAGGGTCCGCACGCCGGCGCGCGCGGCGATGAAAACGGGCAGGCCGACGGGTGTCCAGCCCTGGCCCTCGTACCAGTGGCGGCGTCCCTGGAAGATGAGCAGGCGGTGATTGCCGAGCGTGGCGACGCGCAGGCGGCCCTCGTGGCCGGCGACGCTGGTGGCCCCCATGCCGGGAATCGCGCTGTAGGGAATCTCGTCCGAGGGGGAGAATGCATCGGCCGCCTCGCTCCAGCCGGAACCGAGGATCAGGGCCGTGCCGGCCTTTTCAATATCAATCGCCTTGGCGACGGCGGCAAACGCGGTTTCCATGAGCTGCATGTCCATGATGGCGATCCTCTCGGCTGGTTAATAAGGGCGCGGCTATCATGCCGGAGCGCGGCGGGCAGGTCAAACTGCTTTTATAAAGTTGAAAGTCGAAATTTGGAAAGTCGAAAGTTGGATCTGAGATCGACAGGAAAGCCGGTAGGGCGGGGCGCTGCACCCGCCTTCCGTCCGCCGCGTTGTAAGTCTCTCCCATTTCGACTTTCGACTTTCGATTTTCTACTCCATTGCTCAGCGGCACCATCCCCTTGATATTCGGATCATTCGTCACCGCCGCATTCATCAGCCGCACCGGCCGCTGCCTACCCGCCGACCACATCTTCCAAGGCCGCAACGGCGTGGCACCCCTCAGCGCCCGCATGATCGAACTCACCATCCGCCGAGCCCGCAACGCCGCTGGCATCCTCAAACCTTTCACCGCCATGACCCTCCGGCACACCTACGCCGTCCACTGCCTCGAAAACGGCGAATCCATCCGCGAACTGCAACACGCACTCGGACACCAACACATCAAGGACGGGCGAAAAACCTTTCGCCCATTCAACACCCGCTGCATCCTGCCGCCAAACCTCGAAAGCCCCCTCGACCCCATAAAACGCCACCTCCCTCAGGTCTCAGGTTTCATCCCTCATCCCTTTCCCCGATCCCTCCGCCCCCCTCTTCGCCCACCCAATCACTGTCCAGCCGTTAGATCTCCCCTTTACCGAACCCTCCGCCGAGCCATCCACCCGTTTCTACCGGCTGCTGAAGACCCTCATCAGCGGACGCTTCCTCGGCCGCCGCCGCTCGCGAAGTGGGTACCCGTATCTTACGGGACAAACAGAGCTGGAACCACCATTTCATTTACAGAACCACCCGTTTTTCAACGAACAGTCGGTCAATATTGGCCAACCTCGCAAAACCCGAAACCAAAAATGGGGAATGTCCACTATGCAGAAGTGTTGACAAGTAGCGATCTTTTCTCCAAACTTAACTCCATGAGTCCGCATAAGATTGATCTCTCTTCGCCTGATGTTTTCCGGCTTGTGCTCGAGCAGTCGGGGATAGAGATGGCTATTCACGAGATCGTGCTCGACAAGGACGGACGCCCTGTGGATTGCGCGTTCCTGGACTCCAATCCGGCCTTCGAGTCGCATACGGCCTGCGGAATACGGATATCATCGGGCGCCGCGTTTCCGAGGTGCTTCCCGGCATTCGGGAAACACCGTTTATCGCGATTTCCGGAAAGGTCGCGCTGACCAGAGAATCGTGATAACAGATCACATGGCCTTTGGAATTAGGCAGACTA
>CAZZBA010000154.1:0-9080 GCA_964652765.1 uncultured Victivallales bacterium
GCCATCTACGCGGGAAACCTTGATTTGTAAAAAATCACCCCCCCCCAAGAAGTATAAAAACCACACCAAGCACACCGAGTACAACAAGGAAACCAATCAATGGAACAAAACAACTTTCGTAAAAGTGACGTCATCAATATTGAAGACGACTTTCCTGCTCTTGCGGAAATGCAGGATGCTTTCGTGCGACCGGCCCCAGTCATTCCCCAGGTTGGCCTTGTTGCGGTAATACCAGACAAGCCATTTGCAGCCTTTGAAAAGATGGCAGGCTGACCATTTGATATCGGCGAGAATTTCGGAAAAACCGCAAATATACAGACTGCCGGTCGGCGTTAAGACCCGCTGCGCCTCATCAATCCATTCCATGCACCAGTCCACATAGGCTTGCTGGGATTCAAAACTATCCCACTCTGCCTTGTTGATGTTATAGGGTGGGTCGGCAAAAATAAGCTGAACCGATTCCGTTGCCAGACTTCGGAGCAATGGCACGGCTTTCGTCTTGTAGAGTTGTCCCCACTCCGTTTGAAGTACGGCATCGGCATCCAGCGGACGCTGGGTGAGTGTATATTGGACGCCCATTTCCCTTGCAATCATTCCCAGTTGTCTTTCCGTATAAACACGGTATTGATTGACAGGGTTTCTGTTGGCACTCAATTTCCCGTCCCGATCCCAACGTCGCAGCGTCTCGGTCGTCACACCTAGTTTTTTCGCCGCCTCACCAATCTTATAGACCAAGCTCATTAAAAACTCCTTTTGAAAAACCTTATACAACCTTACACATGCAAAGTTGGAAGTCAAGATGCTTTCTTGCCCTTGTTTTCTGGCCCGGTCTGATGGTCGGATGTCGATCCTTACCGGTGTTTTATAGCGGCAGGGTGAAGGTGAAGGTGCTGCCTTCGCCGGAGGTGCTTTTGGCGTGGATGGTGCCGCCATGGTTCTGGATGATCGACTGGGCGATGGCCAGTCCGAGACCGCTGCCGTGCCCGCGGGCCTGTGTCCGGGTCGTGAAGAACTGCTCGAATACGCGGGGCAGGTCCGAGGACTCGATGCCCGATCCGTTGTCCTGCACAAAGGTTTCCACGCAGGCTGGCGCCTTGCGGATGCCGACGGTGATGCCGCCTGTCTCCGGCGTGTGGCGCAGGGCATTGTCCAGCAGGTTGGCCAGGACCTGCTCGATGCGTTCGGGGATGATCGCCAGGGGGATGTCGTCCTCGGGCAGCGCCAGTGTGATCGGCACCTTCGGGGCGGGGTACAGGCGCTCGACCACTTCCCGCACAAACGCCCCGTAGGCCACGCGCGTCTTGCGGCCCCGCAGTTCCTCGGCCTTGAGCCGGGAGAGCACGGCAAGCTGCTCGACCATGTAAAGCAGGCGGTCGGACGAGATCTCGATATTGGCAAGGAACCGCTCGCGCGCGGCGGGGTCGCTGGCTGCTGCGGCTCCCTTCAGGATCTGGACGGCCCCCTTGATCGCCGTCAGCGGGGTTTTTAGCTGGTGCGTGGTCGAGGCGAGCAGATCGCGCTGCCGGGTGCTGGCCTGGCGGATCTCGTCGGCGACGGTGGAGAAGGCCCGTGCCAGCTCGCCGATCTCGTCACGGCCGGCGGTGCGGATGTCGAGTTGGCTCTCGCCGCGCGCGAAGCGGTTGACGGTACGGGTCAGGGTCCGCAGGCGTTTGGTCAGGGTGCTGGCAAGGGCGATCGCCGCCAGCACGGCAATCCCCAGCGCAAGGGCCATGACGAGGCGGTAGTCGCGCACGATGTCCAGGATTGCCCGCGTGATGGCGGCGGTGTGGGCCTGCACGCAGGCGGCGCCAATGACGGTGCCGTCGGACGCGCGGATGGGTAGGGCGATGTTGTAGAAGAGCCTCGAGCGGTCCTCCGTGAGGGCTGTGCGGGATCCATAGCGGCCTTGCAGTGCCTGCTGCACCTCGCTCCGTGCCGATGCGTCGATGCCGGCCTGGTCGCTGGCATCGGAGTCGTGCAGCAGGATGCCGTTGGAATCCACGACCTGCAGCCGCGCGCCGAACTCGCGCTGGTAGCGCTGCAGGCGCGCCGGGAAATCCGGGTCGGTGCCGCCCGAGCCGGTCTGCCGCCGGTAATCCTCGGCGATCACGTGGGCGTAGTCGATCATCTGCTCCTCGAGCATCTTGCGGGTGAACTGATCGAATACCCGCACGGTGTAGGAGTTGAGGAACGCGATAGGCAGGACGGCCAGGATGATGCACAGTAGCGCGACTTTCCAGCGTATGCTCATTCCCGCGCCCCCTTGGGCGTGCCGAGCTGGTAGCCCATGCCGTAGACGGTGCGGATCGGGTCGATGTCCGGGTGGACAGACTGCAGCTTCTGCCGAATGCGCTTGACGCAGGAGTCCACGCTGCGGTCTGTGACCGGATGGCTGTCGTTGTAGATGTGCCCGATCAGCGCGTTACGGGTAAAGGTCCGTTGCGGGTTACCGACCAGGGCGGCCATCAGGTCGAACTCCGGGCGGGTGAGTTCGACGGGGCTGCCGAAGTAGAGGAATACCTTGGCGGCGGGGTCCATCGCGAACGGCCCGTGGCAGAGGGTGCGGCTGGCGGTCGCGCCGTGGCCGCAGCGGCGCAGCAGGTTCCCCACGCGGGCGACCAGCTCATCGTTGTTAAAGGGTTTGCTGACGTAGTCGTCGGCCCCCATCTGCAGGCCGGCGACGCGGTCGATGTCGCTGGAGAGGCAGGAAACCATGATGATGGGCATGACCGGATCGAGATTGCGCATCTCGCGGAAGAGTCCGTGTCCGGAGAGCCGCGGCAGATTCAGGTCGAGCACCACGAGATCCGGCTTGGCGCGCTGGAAGCATTCCAACCCGGCCTTGCCGTCGGCAGCGTGTTCGACCGCGTAGCCGCGCTGCTCAAGCACGAAGAGCAGCACATCGGCGATCGCCTGATCGTCCTCCACCACCAGTATCCTTGCAGCACTCATGATGCCGGCATTATGGCGACAGTCCTGCCGGAGAGCAACCGTAATACGGCTGGCGGTTGGAATATTCGGTTTGTCTTTGCCGGGGGGTGGCGGCATACTGGGCGGGACTTGCAAGACGGGAGATGACCTTGTTGACCAGATGGACCTTGTTGACCTTATTGTCAATTGGGTCAGAAAGGTCATCCCGGTCAACCCCGGAAACGGGAGACGGGTATGCTGGAAGTGACATGGGGGAACCGGCTGGAGCGGCTGGCGGAGGCGATGTTCGATGATCTGCAGGGACCGTCGGCGGTCGTGGATGCGCCGGCGTCGGTATTTTCACGCCGCGATGTCATCGTCGTGCCCAACCGCCTGGTGCAGCACTGGCTGCAGCACCGTTTCCTCTACCGCGCCGAGGATGCGCCGGTGCCGCGCATACTGGCGGATGTCGAATTCCCGTTGCTGAACATGTTTGTCAACGATTGGCTGGGGCGCATGGATCAGCCGGGAAACGATGTGCGCGACCCGGCGGCGCATCCGTTCTCCGTACCGGCGATGCGCTGGCGGATCTTCGAGCTGCTCCGCGCGGGGTTGCCGGAGAACGGTACGTTTGCCCCGCTGCAGGCCTATGTCCAGGGCGGTGCGGGTACTGCTGTGGAGGTGCGCGCGTTCCAGATGGCCGGGCGGCTGGCGACGATGCTTGACGAATACATGGTCTACCGTCCAGACCGGCTGCGCGACTGGGAGGCCGGGCGCGACGGACCCCTCGAAGGGACCGCACTGGCCTGGCAGCCGGAACTCTGGCGGCTGCTGACGGCGGGCCCGCGCCGCCGGGAAACCTATCTGGACGCCTTTTGCCGTATGCCGCGGCAACTGGCCGCGTCGGGCATCCAGGACACGTTCCGGGCGGTGCATGTCTTCGGGGTCTCGATGATGCCGCCGGTCTATGTCTTTTTCTTCGACCTGCTGGGCGACCTGATGCCCGTGCGGTTCTACACGCTCAACCCCTGCCGCCGCGACTGGTTCGACGAACGCCGGCCGCGTGACTCGCTACTGGAGGGGCGTCCGGACACGGATGAACTGTTCAGTGCTGGCAACCCGTTCCTGAATGACCAGGGGCGTGGCAGTCGCGATCTCCTGGTTGAGCTGCTCGACCGCACGCAGGGCCAGGCGGAGGCCGGGAGCCGGTTCGAGGATCCTTCGCCGGCTACGGCACTGGGACGTGTGCAACTTGACCTGCTCGACGGGGATGGCACGGGCGGAGAGTCGGGAACTCTAGGCGGCGGTGATCCGGACGGCACGATCCAGGTGCATGTGTGCCACAGTCCCATGCGCGAGATGGAAGTGCTGCGCGATTACCTGCTACGGTGCTTTGCCGATGAGACGCCGCTCCCGCCGCGCGAGATCCAGGTGCAGGTGGCGGATATGGCGAGCTATTCGCCCTACATCGATGCCGTGTTCGCGGAAACCGGGGAACCGGGGGAACGGCGGATCCCGTATGTGGTTGCCGACCGGGTGGCGGGCGGCGAAAGCCGGGCGGCGGAGGCTTTTCGTCGACTGCTGGAACTGGCCGGCAGTCGGTTTACCGCTCCCGATGTTCTGGATCTGCTGTATGGCGAGCATGTGCGTGCGGCCTTCGGTTTTGAAGCGGAGGATGTCGCGCGGCTGGCGTCGTGGGTCGAGCAGGCTGGCATCCGCTGGGGGAATGATGCGTCGCACCGGCGTGCGGTGCTGGCGGTGGACTTCGATCCACCCGCCGCGACGACCTGGCAGTACGGGCTCGACCGCCTGCTGCTGGGATACGCCGCCGGCGCGGATGGCGAGGCTGCTGTCCCGGCACAGGATGCCCCGTTGCCTGTTGACGTCGCAGGTAGCGACGGGGCGGTCCTGCTGGGACGCCTGGCGCATTTCCACGAGCGCCTGCGGCAACTGGCGGACTGGATGCAGGGTGCCCACGGCGCGGCGGACTGGGCGGACCAGCTCGACCAGGTGATCAATACATTCTTCTCCAGTACCGACGAGACCTATCGCGAGGTCAACGTCCTGCGGCAGGCTGTCGCGCTGCTGCGAAAGAGTGCGGGTGCGGTGGCGTTCGAGGGTGCTGTCGGGGCGGATGTGGTGCGTGCGTTCCTGGCGGCGCAGGTGAAGTCGGCCTCGGGGGGGGATGACCTGATCCGGGACGCGGTGGTATTCAGCGCCCTGCGTCCGGGCAGCAGCATGCCGCGGAAGGTCATGTGCCTGGTCGGGATGGGCGACGGGCTGTATCCAAGGCGCGAGAATCGTCCGCATTACGATTTGCTGCGGAATGAACGCCGCATGGGCGACCGGTCGCAGCGCATCGAGGATCGCATGGCGTTCCTGGAGGCGGTCCTGGGGGCGCGCGAGCATCTGATGATCAGCTATACCGGCTTCGACGCCGGGGACGGGCGTGCCCTGCCGCCATCGGTGCTGGTCGATGAGCTTCGTGAATATGCCCGTTCGGTGTTCGGGGGAGCCGATCCGGTGCGTTGCGTCCGGCACCGGCTGCAGGCCTTTCACCCTGCCTACTTCCAGGCGGACGGCGACTTGTTCTCGTATTCGCCCGGTGATGCGCGGGCGGCGCAGGTGTATGCGGGCGGGGCTGGCCTGGAGCGGCTCGCTACAGGTTCGCCCCCCAGTCCTGTGGCCACCGGTTCTGTGCCGGATGGAGGGCGAACCTGTGGTGAGCCGCCGCCTGGAATGCCTGTAACGTCCGCTGACCAGTTGCCCGCTGTAGAAACCCTGGAGCTGGACGATCTGCTGCGCTTTGTCCGCAATCCGGCCGCCTACTACTATCGCAACATCCTGAAGGTCAAGCTGGAGATAACGCCCGAGGCGCTGCCGCCCGATAGCGAGGAGTTTGATCCGGCGAGTCTCGCCGGATACCAGGTGAATCAGGCGCTTGTCGCCGGGTTGCTATCGGACCCGCCGCTGGAGCCCTCGCGGTTGCGGCGCCGGCTGGAGGCCGACGGCTTGCTGCCGCTGGCGCACGCGGGCGACTCCTGGTTTGCGCGGCGGCTGGCGGCGATGCAGGCATTGCTTGCGATGGAGATCGACGGGCTTGTTTCCCTGGGCGACGCGCTGCGCCAGCAGGCGGCAGCGGAACCCTTGCCGGTCACGGTCCCGGTTGACGGCTGGTGGATCGAAGGAGCCTGTCGCCCGTTCGTCCGTCCCGGTTCGGCGGCGCCGCTGGCGCTGGATGTGCGCTGGGGGACGGTACGGGGCGAGGATCGCTTTGTCTCCTGGCTTCGCCATCTGTTCGCCTGTGCCGCCGGCGTTGCCGAGACCCGGTTCTTTTTCGGGGCCCGCCCAGGAAAGGACGAGAAACCCGAGCTGGCCTGTTTCGCCCCGATGGATCGCGAGGCGGCGACGGCGCTGCTGCTGCCGTTCCTGGCGTTGTTCCGTGAGGGGCGGCAGCATGTGCCTCCCTTCACACCGGCAACCGCCTACGCATACGTCAGCGCGTACCGTCGTGAGAAACGGGACGAGGGGCGTGCCGGTGCCGGCTTGAAGAAGGGGGTGGCCGCCTGGGGTGGTGATTTCGGCGACGGCACGAACGTCTACTATCGCCAGGCGTTCGGCACCGACGGCCCCTTCGATCCCCCTGATGCGTTCACCGCGCTGGCTGAACGCCTCGCGGGCCCGCTGTATGACGCCATGGATTCGAAATAGTGGGGGGAGCTATCCAGCTCGCCCATCGGAAACAGGATGCTCCTGCCACTTTGGCAGCGGATCCCGCGGTGCTTGGGCGCCTTGGGAATCGGATGTTGTGGTTGACCCGACCCCGTGTTTTGTGCAAGATTCCAAAGCTCGTTCGAAAGAATGAAGCAGAAAGTTGTATGGAAGGCTTATGAAAGTACCAATCAGTTGGTTGAATGACTATGTGGACCTGGCCGGTGTGTCGGCGGCGTCGATCGCCGACAAGCTGACCTTCTCGGGTATTGAAGTGGAGGGGATCCATCCGGTCGGCGGGGATTTCCCCGGCGTGGTCGCCGGCGAAGTGCGGGCGATCCGTCAGCACCCCAATGCGGACCGCTTGCGGCTATGCGAGGTCTTTGATGGCCAGGAGGTTCTGGCGGTGGTCTGCGGGGCGTCCAACTTCGAGGTCGGCGACAAGGCGGCGTTTGCCGGGGTAGGGGCGGTCCTGCCGGACGGGACGAAGCTCAAGAAAGCCAAGATCCGCGGGGAAGTCTCGCTGGGGATGCTCTGTGCCGAGGATGAACTGGGTATTTCGGATGATCATGGCGGAATCCTGCTGCTGCCGCGCGAGACCGTGGCGGGCACCCCGCTGCGCGAGGTGCTCGGAGCGGCGGATACGGTATTGGAACTCGAGATCACCTGGAACCGTCCGGACTGCCTGAGCGTGATCGGGATCGCTCGGGAACTTGCCGCGCTGTATGGCAAGCCGCTGAAAATGCCGGCATTCGAGGTCGCCGAGGGGGCTCAGCCCGTCGCGGACCTGGTGACGGTCAGGATCGAGGACCCGGCGTTGTGCCCGCGCTACACGGCACGCGTGCTGACGGGTGTGAAGATCGGCCCGAGCCCGCTCTGGATGCAGCAACGGCTGACGATGTGCGGGGTGCGTCCGATCTGCAACGTGGTGGACGTGACCAATTACGTCATGCTCGAATGCGGGCAGCCGCTGCATGCGTTTGACTATACCCTGCTCTCGGACGGGCAGATCGTGGTGCGTCGCGCACGCGACGGCGAGACCATGGCGACACTCGATGGCTCGGAGCGTCGGCTTTCGGCATCGATGCTGGTGATCGCCGATGCACGGACGCCCGTGGCGGTGGCCGGGGTCATGGGCGGGGCCGGCAGCGAGATCCGCGACACCACGGCCACGGTACTGATCGAGAGCGCGGCGTTCGATCCGCGGTCGATCCACCGGACGTCGACCGCATTGGGTCTTTCCACGGAATCCTCGCACCGGTTCGAGCGTCGTGTGGATGTGGCTGGCGTCGCCTGGGCGAGCGACCGGGCCGCGGCGTTGATGCAGGCCTTCGCGGCCGGGCAGGTGGCCAATGGCAGGGTGGATGTGTATCCGTCGCCGGCACCGTCGCGGACGGTCTCCCTGGATACCGGGCGGCTGCGCCGGGTCCTGGGGACGGAAGTCCCGGCCGCGCGTGTGCGCGGGATCTTCGAATCGCTGGACTTGACCGTCGACGCCTTCGAGAACGGTGTTTTCACGGTGGTGGTTCCCTCGTTCCGTCCCGATCTGGAATGCGAGGCGGACCTGATCGAGGAAGTGGCGAGGATGCACGGGCTGGAGCATATCCCCGATACGGTGCCATCGGCGACCGTGGTGCCGGGGGCCGACGACTCGGCCACGCGTGCGTTGTTCCTCTGCCGCGAGACGCTTGCCGGGCTGGGGCTGCGCGAGATGGTGAGCTACAGCTTCACGGCGGCGACCCTGCTGGACGCCTTTGATGCCGATGACCATGCCCGCCGGGTCGTGCTGCCCAATCCGGTCAGCGCGGACCAGGGCGTGCTGCGCCACACGCTGGTGCCTCAGGTCGTCGAATGCCTGGCGCGCAATCACGCCCGCCAGATCGAGTCGACGGCTCTTTTCGAGATCGGGACGGTATTCTGCCGCGACGGGCAGGGGTGCATCCAGGAGCAGACGCAGGTGGCTTTCGGCCTGGCCGGGCAGTTGAGCGGCGACTCCCTGCATGCCCGCGATGCGGTCCGCGATGAGGATACGTTCCTGGCGCTTAAAGGCATTGTCGAGCAGTTGGCTGTCGCCTTGCGCGCGGGCCGCGTCTCCTTCCGTCCGGCTCCCGCAGCCGTCTGCGAACCCGGTTCGTCCACCGATGTCTGGCTGGGGGAAACCCGGCTTGGATTCATCGGTCTGCTGCGCCGTGACCTGCGCCGTGCACGGCGCCTTGGCAATCCGGTGGCCGGGGGCGAACTGGCGCTCAAGCCGCTGCTTGGGAATGTTTTCCAAACGCCTGTCTATCAGTCGATTCCGCAGTATCCATCGATCAGCCGAGACATGGCCATGGTCGTGGATGCCGGGGTGACGCATGACCGCATCACGCAGGTGATCGAAAATAGCAGGCCAGACGAGTTGACAGGCATCGCGCTTTTTGATATTTTCCAAGGTGAAGGCGTGAGTCATGGGCAGAAGA
>CAZZBA010000155.1:0-9031 GCA_964652765.1 uncultured Victivallales bacterium
GCTTCGCCAAAGGCTTCGCAGGGCACGGCAACCTTTATCTTTCGCCCTAATCTTTCGCCCTAATCTATTTTGACAAGTAGCGCGACAAAAAGACCAAGCTACCAGCAGTGGCCTGCCCGGATAACCAGCGAGTAGGATCTGGATTCGCCCGGCTCGAGCATGATCAGTTCGCCCGCCTGGCGGGCGACGCCCTGTCCCACCGGATAATGGGTTCCCGGCTCCAGTCCTGTCACATATTCACCAAGTCCCCAGTGCTGCCAGTTCGTCAGGCAGGGCAACTGCACCGGGTCGAACTCAATCTGCAGATCCAGCCCCAGGGCACGATTGCGGATCCCGGTCCGGCAACGGCCGCTCGCATCCGCCGCCGGGCGGATGAACCCGCAGGCCTCGCCCGTTCCCGCATGGGCCGCCAGCGGCGGCGGACAATGCCGGTAGTCGTGCCCGCCACCGAACAAGGCATCGTCCTGCGCCCGGCCGCGGGAGCGAGTCTCCCCGTTCCAGATCAGCTCAGCCCCTTCATCCACCAGCGGATACCCCAGATTGCAATGATAAAGCAGCATGTGCGGCACGGTCTGGTTGCCACGGTTGATGACCTGGTCATCTACCCGGATTTCCGCCAGTCCAAGCTCGCTGCTGATCGTGCGGCGCAGTTCCAGATGCGGGCCGAAGACGGTTGACTCGCGGACCACGCCACTCAGCGCCATGCGGGTTTTCCCCAGCGCGGGATCGGGTTGTTCCACAAGGGTCAACTCGGCAGGCAGGTTACTGACCAGGCCGTGCAGCCCCCGCGTGCCGGCGGCATCCGATTCCGGAGAGCCGACATGCGACAGCCCGCAGGTGGTCATCAACCCGCCGCCGAACGTGCGCAGCCACTCCAGCCCGTGATTCGCCGACGGATCCGGCACCGTCACGCCGGACCGGGAAAGCCAGGCCAGCGAATGCGGGCCGTAGAACGCATCCACGATATCCATCGCCCGATCCAGCACCACCCTGAACCGCAGTGGCGAACCGGTATTCACCCAGGCCACCCTGACACCGCGACCGGCACCGTTATCCAGCACGGACGTCTCGATGCCCCCCAGCTGCGCCGGATTCGAAACCCGCCCCGTCAACACCTTCAAATCCATATCATCCTCCTTTTTCCATAACTTTGCCCATTATTTGTCACATAACAAGCAAATCATTCGGTTACTCGAAATTCAGACGTTCTGATTTGTCGTGATACAGTACAGTAAACGGTTGCAATATCACTCTTTTCGATTGACCATCGGTGAGGTATAGTTTCAACACGGTTCCCGGCAAGGCGCTGGCTCCGAAGATCATACCCCCCGGAAAGATCAAGGGCAGGAACACAGGGATACAGATCAGTAGCTGGTCCGATTGGGACATGGTCATCGAGGCGGCCGTTTCGGGCGCCGGGGAGTAGCACATGGAGTGTCAAAGGAAAGGCTAATCATGCGTAGGATCATTGCGATTACAATTCTGCTGTCCGGCCCGGCTGCCAACTTGTTCGCGGCCCCCCCATCGCCGGTGGCGGACGATCCCGCCGAACCATTGGTGTTTTATTCCGACCCAAAACCGAATTCGGAAAAACATTTCGGCGATGTTGGCGTGACTGGCTTGAAGGTGCGCATCTATCCGGGCGTCATTGTCCAAGTCGAGGAAACCACGCCGGGAACGCCGGCGTCCGGCAAGTTCGCCATAGGCGATGTGGTTACCGGCGTCAATGGCGTCGCGTTGCAGGGCCGGAATCCGTATGTCGTCATTGGAACCGCGCTGACTGAAGCCGAGGCCAAGGATGGCCGGCTGGTGTTCGACGTGCAAGGGAAACCGCCGGTCACGGTGGTCATTCCGGTTCTGGGTGCCTATAGCCCGACGTGGCCGCTGGACTGCGGGAAGTCACAGGCGATCATCAAGCGCGCAGCCGAATACTACGCGCAGGCGCTGAAAGACAGCCGGGATCCGGCCAAGCTGAGCGCGGAGGACCGTGAAACCACGGGTATTCCCGGTGCACTGGCGTGCCTGTTCCTGCTTTCCACCGGCAACGACCAATACCTGCCGGTCGTGAAGGCGTACTTCGACCGCATGGCGAAAAATATCAAGGGCATTGGCGATCATACCTGGAACAATGGTTACAACGGCATCGCCTGCGCGGAGTATTACCTGCGCACCGGTGATAAATCGGTAATGCCGGTCCTTCAATACTTCTGCGATGACGCCCGTGACCGGCAATTCTACGGCATCGGCTGGGGCCATTGGGGCCGGAATATCAATCCCGCATATACGTCTGGCGGGCTGATGAATGCCGCCGGGGTCCAGGTGGCGACGACATTGCTGCTCGCCAGGGAATGTGGCGTGCAAGTGGACGAGGCGACGATGCTGGGTGCGCTCAAGTTCTTTTACCGGTTTGCCGGGCGCGGGAGCGTGGCCTACGGCGACCATCGCGGCGAGGGCGGACTCGGCTCGAACGGCAAGGACGGCATGGTCGCGGCGCTGATGCAAGTCGCCTGCGGTGCGCAGGGGGATGTCGGGATTTACCGGCAGGCGCGCGACTACCTCAGCCTTTCCATGCTCGACAGCTATCCCGCGCTGGTGACCGGGCACGGCGATAATGGACGCGGTGACGCGATCTGGCGTTCGATTACGTCCGCCTACTTGGCGGGGGACATGCCGGACGCCTACCGGGCGAGCATGAATCGTCTGCAATGGTGGCTCGATCTGAGCCGACATCCCTCCGGGGCACTGGGCGTGGCGACCGCCCAGCGTTTTGATGACGAAGGCTCGGGAGCCGCCCTGGCGATCGTCTACACCGCGCCGCTCAAGACGTTGCAGATCACCGGTGCGCCGCGCTCCAAGCATGCCGTGGATTTCACACTGCCCGGGCACTTGTGGGGCAGGCCGGCGGATCTGGAATTCGTCTCGATCGAGCACGGCGCGCCATACCGGAAATCCACCATCGACGAACCGGTGTACCGGCTGGCCTCCCAGCTCGGCGACGCCTACTCCTCCACCACGAACTACACGGGCATGGCGCGGGCTGAGCTGGTGCGGATTGCCCATCATCGCAACTTCATGATTCGCGCCCAGGCGGGCAAGGCGTTGATGCATACCGGTGCGTTTACCGAACTTGAAAAACTCATGGAGGACAACGATCCCCGTGTCCGCCGCGCCGCGGTGGATGGACTGACGGACTACCGGTACTGGTTCGCGATCGGCAAGAATCCGATTCGCCCCGAGAATATCTCGCCGGTCATGGTCGCGTCCATGCGCCGAATGCTGGTAGATACCAATGAGGCGTTGTTCGTGGTAGAGGGAGCGTTGCTGGCCTTGAGTTGCGCGCCACCGAGCGCCGTGGCGGAGTGCGTGCCTGCCATTCTCCCGTGGGCGACGAGTGATGAATGGTGGGTGCGCCAGTCGGCGTTTCTGGCGCTGGGCACGGCGGCTCGGGCGGAGGGCGTCGCCGCCAAGGTTTTGCCGACGATGTCGGAAATGCTCGTGCGGGAGACCCGCGCCACGGCGCGGGAGACCATGGGCAGCACGCTCGAGCGCCTCATGAAATCGCAAGGGGATGATCGCGGTACCGCCACGCTCATCGTGACCGCCTTCAAGCGGGCCGCTGACGAAACAGAAGTCATACCGGGCGCACGCGCCGGGGAGGGTGGATACTACATTACCGCGGCGGCGGTGGCCGCTTTGACGAGCGACCCTGGCGGCACCGTGGATTTGGCGCGGATCGTCAGCATGCGGTTCCCGCAGTTGGAGACCGAGTATATCAAGAAGATCGTCAATGCCCTCTTGCCCCTGCACGAGCAATTGACGGAGAAGGCGCGCGAGGAATTGACGGATATCCTCTATAATCAATACCGGCAGGAACTGATCCGGCGCCTGAACGCGGGTGAGCAGCCCCTGGATACGATCCTGGCGCTGACGCTCCTGAAGCATCCCGACGCGGGCTGGCGCGACCTCGGTCAACCAGCGGCGGTTGACCGGGTTTGGCAATTCACGTCATTCGAGCCGGATGCCAGAGATTACCTGCATCCCCGCGAGGGTAAGCGTTTCCGCAACGTGACCCTGCCGGCGGGGTTGGAGCAATGGGCCGAACCGGCTTTCGATGCCGGGACGTGGAGCCGTGGCAACGCACCGATAGGCAAGGGTGTCTTCAAAGCCAAACGCGGCAAGAGCCCGGTAATCGAGAACCGCTCCACCTGGGGAGAGGGTGAGTTCCTGCTCATGCGCACGACGTTCGAGCTGGACTCGTTGGATTACGACTTCTACCGCCTCGGCGTGCTGGCCAAGCAGGGGTACGACATTTACCTGAATGGCCACAGAGTCTACACGTACATCTGGTGGAACGATGCCCCGGAGTACCGGAAGATCGGGCTGGGCGCCGACGAGGCGAAGCACCTGAAGACGGGGACGAATATCCTGGCCGTTTATGCCAATGCCGCCTATGTGGACGGCGCTCCGGTCGGGCAAGTTGACATACGGCTGGAGGGTCTGAAAAAAGCCGACCTGCTCAAGACCGAGTAAAGGCACAGTCGCCCGCCTCTTTGTAGCCACGCTCGCCAAGAGCGTGGATCTTCCTCGGCATGTTCCTGACCACCCTCCTCCACGGACTGCCGAGGGGGCGCAGTTAGTTTGTCAATCCAGCTTCCCCACGGAGCTCTGCCCCGACACACCGGTTCCGCTTGCCATTCCCCCATCAACACGTCATGATCATTCATTTAACAGTATCAGGAAGGAGCATGTTGATATGAAGGTGTCACCGAAAATACTGTTGGTGTTGGCATCGCTGATCCTGAGCGTTCTGATCGGGGTTTCGCTGTCCACACGTCATAACGGCACGAGCCGTAGTGAGGATGACGAGGGCCTTGTCATTGGAATGTCCATGGATACGCTTAAGGAAGCCAGGTGGCAGCGTGACCGTGATATATTCGTCAAACGCGCAGAGGCGCTGGGCGCCAAGGTGCTGGTGCAGTCTGCAAATTCAGACGATACCCGGCAGATCCAGCAGGTAAAGTCCCTGATTGCCAACAAGGTCAAGGTGCTTGTGATCGTTCCGCATGATGGCACGGCGATGGCCAAAGCGGTCGAGGAAGCCAGCAAGGCGGGCATCCCTGTGATTGCATACGATCGGCTGATTACCGATTGCGACCTCGATCTCTATCTGAGCTTTGACAATATTAAAGTCGGAGAACAGCAGGCCGGGTATCTGGTCGATAAACTCAATGGCAAAGGCAGGATTATCCGGATCTACGGTGCGCCGACAGACAACAATGCGAAACTTTTCAAGCAGGGCCAGGACAACGTGCTGAAGCCGTTCATTGACAGTGGCGCGATCACCGTTGTCCATGAAGACTGGGCCGAGAACTGGGATCCCGGGAACGCCAAGAAGATCATGAACGCGGCACTCACGACGATTGGTGACACGTTTGATGCGGTTCTGGCTTCCAACGATGGCACGGCGGGTGGAGCCATCCAGGCATTGAAGGAGGCAAAGCTGGCGGGGAAACGGTTGGTTACAGGCCAGGATGCGGATCTCGTGGCTTGCCAGCGCATCGTGGCGGGCTCTCAATCCATGACGGTTTACAAGCCGATCAAGGAATTGGCAACCACCGCTGCAGAACTGGCGGTGAAATTCGGTGCCGGTAAGCCCATCGTCGCGAACGGTGCCGTGCCCAACGGAAGAATGGATGTGCCCTCTGTCCTGTTGCCCACCATCGTTGTGGACCGCGCCAATATGCAGGATGTCATTGTCAAAGACGGGTTTCACTCGAAGAAAGACCTCTACGGAGAAGAATCTGGTGAATAATGTCCCGGCGACGTGCCTGAACGTGGTTGATCTGACGAAGAGATTCGCAGCGGTGGCCGCCCTTGACAACGTGTGCTTTGACCTGAAGAAGGGCGAGGTACACGCGCTTTGCGGCGAGAACGGTGCCGGGAAATCCACGCTGATAAAGGTTCTTTCCGGAATATGGGAACATGGTTCATATGAGGGATCTGTGACGCTCAACGGGGAGGAAACCCGGTTCAAGGGCATCGCCGACTCCGAAAAGGCCGGCATCTCCGTGATTTACCAGGAGCTTGCGCTCGTGCCGGAAATGACGGTTGCCGAGAACATCTTTCTGGGGGCGGAGATTACGGGCCCGTTCGGATGTATCGACTGGAATCAAATCTACACGCGTACCAGAGCCCTTATGGCTGAGTATGGGTTGAATATTGATCCTGCAGCACCCATCAAGTCGCTGGGGGTCGGGCAGCAGCAACTGGTCGAGATTGTCAAGGCGCTTTCGAAGCATTCGAGCATTCTCCTGCTGGACGAACCCACGGCAGCGCTGACGGAATCTGAAGTGGACATCCTGTTGACCATTGTGGAGTCACTCAAGCAGCGGGGGCTGACATGCGTTTACATCTCGCACAAACTCGATGAGGTCTTTCGTATCGCGGACCGGATTACCGTTCTCCGGGACGGACGGTCTATCGCCACGCTCGATGCCGGGAAGACGAGCAAGGACGAGGTGATCCGAACCATGGTCGGCCGTGAAATCAAGGATTTCTTCCCGCGTATCGGAACCACGAAGGGGGCAGTACGCCTGGACGTGAGCAACCTTACCGTCACGGAGCATTCGTCTGGCAAGACACTGCTTGAGGATGTCTCTTTCACGGTGCGCGAGGGCGAAGTGCTGGGGATCGGGGGACTCATGGGATCGGGGCGGACCGAGTTGCTGATGCATCTTTTCGCCGGGGAGGGTGACCGACGATCCGGTGAGGTGAAGCTGTCGGGAAGGGTGCTCCGGCATTCCTCGCCGTCGGAAGCCATTGAGAACGGGCTGGTGCTGGTGAGCGAAGACCGAAAGCGCTACGGACTCATTCTGGAACAGTCCATAGGCTTCAACCTGTCTTTGTCTTCACTCAAGGCCTTCGCGCCCCGGATTTTCCTGAACGGCAACCGTGAGTTTAAGCGTAACGCCTTCTTTTTTGATTCAATGGGTATCAAAGCCCCCGACCAGGACGTGGAAGTCGGGAGACTTTCGGGTGGCAATCAGCAGAAAGTCGTTCTGGGCAAAGCCCTCATGGTGGAGCCGAAAGTCATATTCCTTGATGAACCGACTCGCGGTATTGACGTCGGCGCCAAGGTCGAGGTCTATGAGTTGATCAATCGGCTGACCAGCGAAGGAAACGCGGTTGTGATGGTTTCAAGTGAACTGCCTGAACTCATGGGCATGAGTGACCGGATGCTGATCCTGAGTGCAGGCAAAATCGGCGGTGTATTCGAGAAGGCGGAGGCGAGCCAGGAAAAGATACTCGCGGCAGCCATGGCGCATCATTAGGAAAGGGACTGTTGAGCATATGAATACCAACACCATTCGCAATATATCGATGAGCGTGGCACTGGTGCTGATGACCACCTTCTTTGCCGTCCGGAATCCCGCGTTTATTTCTCCTCAGAACCTGTCCAACCTCTCGATAGAGCTGGCTGTGACGGCCACGCTGGCGCTCGGGATGCTGCTGGTCCTGCTGCCCGGCATGATTGATCTGTCTGTCGGGAGCGGCGTTGGCATGCTTGGCGGCATCGCCGCCGTTCTCATCATCAAGCCGAGCTATCTTCTTGGCTTCGAAATGGCAGGCGTTCCTGCCCCCCTGGCGCTCCTTATCGCCTTGGTGATCGCATTAGCCGTGTGGGGACTAATGGGGGCGTTGATCATCCGGCAGAAAGTTCCCGCGTTTATCATTACCTTGGGCGGGCTGCTGATCTTTAACGGAATCCACTGGTTTGTGATCCGCAATTCGACGATTCCGGTCGCACCGGGCGGAAGCGAGAATATCTTTTCACTCCTGACCACGTATTATCTCTCTCCGACCGCCGGATACGCCATATTGCTGGCGGTAAGCATTACCATTGCCGCCGCCTTCTTCAGGGCTCGACGGGCCAGGATAGCGCACGGGTTCCCTGTGGCTGATGCAGAAACCGCCACGCTGAAGCTGCTGATCGGTTTGCAGGCACTTCTGCTCCTGACGATTACGATGAACATGCACAAGGGCATCCCGCTCTCATTGCTCATTCTTGGCGTCGTGGCGTATACGATCAACATGCTGACGCGAAACACCCCGTTCGGTCGTTATCTCTACGCCATTGGCGGTAACGAAGAGGCGGCCCGTCTCTCGGGTGTTCCCATCGCCAAAACCATCATTACAGCCTACGTTCTGCTGGGTGCAATTGTCGCTATTACCGGATTTCTTCAGACGGCTTATGGCGGCTACAGCACGACAACCGTCGGCAAACTTATGGAGCTGGATGCAATTGCGGCATGCGTCATCGGAGGGACCAGCCTCAAGGGCGGGCGCGGCAGCGTCCTTGGTGTTCTGTTCGGCGCGCTTATCATGGCAACATTGCTTAATGGCATGACGCTTCTGGCCGTTGCCCCCGAGCTTAAGCTCATCGCCCGCGGTGGAGTTCTGGTTCTCGCCGTGTGGATGGATGTTGCGCTGTCGCGAAAGGTCGCCGCGTAAGCTCAGAATGACCGTCCGGGTGTTGAACCCGAGTTCGCCAGTTTGGCGCTTTCTGAAGTCGTAAGTCGTTGCAAATCAACAAAACGATCTCAAAAGTCTTGACTACATTTGCCCGGTGGGAAAAAAGCACCCTGACGGGCGTACGCAGAGCGACAACGCTGAAGTTCGAGACCACATCAAGCGGTCTGAGCGCCGACCAGTTGTCGCTCATTCTCTACAACGGAAATGCTGTGGGCCTAGAAAGTAATAGCTATGTCTTTCAGCATCCGACGGGGTCTGTTTTAGATTCCGTTGAGGCGAACCCCTTGAATGAGTGGAGCAGGAGACGAGGATCGAACTCGCGACGTTCAGCTTGGGAAACTGAACGCCGACTAGCGTTTATAAAGGCTTTTTCAATGATATTCATGCTTTACACCTTAAATTAAATAATTTGTTTGACCTTTGTTTGACAAACGACGGTCAAACCCCTATTCTTCTTTCCGTGGTTTGAATACGATTGCACGGGGTTAATCTACGGTGC
>CAZZBA010000156.1:0-9020 GCA_964652765.1 uncultured Victivallales bacterium
AGGCGGGCGACCGGCCGCCATCGATCTCGATGCGAAGCGTGCCGTTGATCGTGCAATTGTTGTTCGTCACCGTCAAGGTGCCGGTCGGGTTACCGGGGGCGAGGATTCCACCGGAATACACGGTGACCGGGTCGTTGATCGTGCCAGTGCCCCCCAAGGTGGCATTGTTCCGGACTGTGTCCGTCAAACTGTTGTTGACCGTCCCATTGACAATCAGCTTGCCAACTTGAACGTCAATCGATGACAGCGTCACGTTACCCACCGTCCAGGTTCCGGCTCCGTACTTCTGAAGATAAGCGTCTTGAGGCGAGCCGCCCCATGAGATCGCGTCTACCGAATTGCTGGTACTGGCTCCATCCAGTCTGATGGCCAAGTTCTTGGGCGTTATCGGCGATTTATACGCATTGATGGTGCCCAGATCCATATTGACGGAAGCGGTAGGAGCCAGGAGCAGAAGGCTGTTGTTGTCGTTCGACAAGCCGGTGTAGCTGATCGTAGGCTTGCCTGTGATGCCCGCCTTGAAGGTCGCGTATTGCCCGTCCACCGTGATCTTCTTAGCGCCGCCGAAGGTAAGGGTGTAGGTTTCGGCGTTGCTGCCGATTTGGTAGGTGCCGACCCCGTCAATGAGCATCTCACCGAGCGTGATATTGGAGCCGAGGGTGACCGTACCCGCCGCTGTGCGGAAGATTGCCTTGTCGGCGGTTGTGTTATTCCAGACCTTGTGGGAGGTGTAGCCCTGATCCCAGTTTGCGATCGACGTGCTCCAGATGCCGGCGCCGCCTGCGCAAGCACCATCACCGTCGGTGCCGATATTCACGTTCCCGCCATCCCAGTACCATGTGCCGGCGGGTGCCAGGCCGCCGCGGTTGTTGATCAGGCCGTCGCCGGTGAGAAGGGCGCTTGTGTTTGCCGCCGTGGGGTGACCGATCCGACCCCACGTACCCGCCGCTGCCCCGCTGCCGCCGAGGAACAGATAGAAGACGTCGTCCGTACCTGTGAAGTTGAGATTGAGGGTGGCGCCGGCGGCCACGGACACGACAGCCGTGTTGTCGAGGGCCGTGTTGGCGGTGCCGTTGCCGAGCTTCAGCGTGCCGGCCGTTACCGTGGTCGGGCCGTTGTAGGTGTTGGCAGCCTTGAGCCACAGCGTGCCGTCGCCGGCCTTGGTCAGGCCAAAGACGCTGGTGCCATCGGTGACCACGCCGCCGACGGTGAGGGTCGTCAGTGCGTTGGAGACCGTCACGGTTCGGGTGCCGGTAAGTGTCACCGCGCCGGTGCCGAGGTTTAGGTCGCTCGCCGCGCCCAGACTGCCGATGAAGGTGAAATTCGCGCCCCACGTTTGCGGCGGGTTGTATGTCGAGGCCGTGATCGCCGCGCCGCTGGAGTTGTCCAGGCTGGCACCGCTAAGGGTGAAACCCTGGTGTGCGGTCACGGCGCCCTGATTATTGTAGTGGAAAGTCCCACCATTTAGCTTCATGCCATCGTAATAAGTACGGATCGTCCCGTTGACCACCAGGTTTCCGGCAGTGAGCGTAACCGTTCCGATATCCACATTCCCCACGGTCCACGTGCCAGAGCCCTGCTTAAACATGCCGCCGTATTGATTTCCAGTGGCATATTGGATCTTACTCGCCGAATTGCCCGTGGTGGTGCCGTCGAGGTAGAGGTAAGCCTTGTCCTTGCCGGCGACGGCCTGGGCCTCATAGGGGACGGTGCATGTCCCCAACGTCACAGTGCCGTTGGTCGGAGCGAAGGTGATCGAAGCGGCACCGTCGTCATAGATGAACACTGCCGGACTGCCGGAGATCGCCGAGCGGATCGTCTGGGCGCCGGCGAACTTATTGCTGATCGTTCCGCCGGCCACAAAGTTCAAGGTGCTGCCGATCAAGTTGTAGTTTGCGACCGTGAAGACCATGTTGCTGACCGTGATCGCCTCGACCAGCGTGACCGTGCCTGCGGTACCCAAGAAGTTCGCGTTGTCCGGCGTGGCGTTGTTCCAGGTGGCCGTGTTGTAGGGCCCGCCTGAAGCCGTGCCCCAGTTGGCCGTGGACGTATCCCAGGGCTTTGGGCCAGATGAGTACAGGTCGGCCGCCAGCGCCCCCCCAGCCAATAGACCGACAACCGTCATCACGCTCGCGCCTCTGACTATCCTGCTCATTTCTGACCTCCCCGCGTTGCCATTGCAACATGCTGATCAATATTTTAGCACCCCCCTCGAAGAGGTGCATATATCTGAATTGCGCCAAGCAACATAAACTATTCCGCCAAATGTTCGCGACTTTGCGGCAGACATGTAATGGCGTATCTAGCTAGCTTTCCATTTTCTTCCATTTTAGCCGATACTGGCGCGGCGTCATGCCGAATGCACGGCGGAAGCTCTGGTGCAGGTGAACCAATGTGTGAAACCCGACCTTGACCGCCAGATCGACGATGGGCTCGTCGGTTGCCCGCAGCAACTGAGCCAGGACCTCCATACGCTTCCGGTGCCGTTCCACCGCCACGCCACGCCCGAGGTGCGTCCGGAACCCGCGTTCAAGGGTGCGGCGCGAGACGCCAACCTGGTGCGCCACATCCTCTACCGACAGATCCAGGTCAAGATGGCTCCAGACATAGCGCAGGGCAGCGGCTACAGAAAGGTCTGGCACGGCCAGGATATCCGTACTCTCCCGCACCACCACCCCGACCGGAGGGATGCTCACCGTCGCGTGCGCCAGCGGCTTGCCCTCCATCAACCGCTGTAGCATCAGCACCGCCGTCTCCGATAGTGTGGCATGGTCCGGCTCAATCGAGGAGAGCGTCGGTAACGAGCATTCGCAGGCGGCGGGGATGTTCCCGTACCCGAGAACCGCGACTTCCTCGGGCACCGCGATGCCCCCGTCCTGGCAGATGTTACAGAAAAGGGCGGCTTCGCCGTCCGCAAACGCCAGCAACCCCAGCGGCTTGGGAATCGTGCGCAGCCACGCCAGGAAAGGTTCACGGCGGTGGATATATTTGGCCTGCATCTCATGCGGCACGTTCACGCAATCGTGCTGCAACAGGTGTAACGTGCACCCCAGCTCCGCCGCCCGCTCCCTGAATCCATCGTAGAGAGCCCTGTGCTCGCCCCAGGGGCTTCGCCCGACATAGCCGACCTGCTTGAACCCGCGCTCGGCAAAGTGGTCGGCGGCCATACGACCCGCCGCCCTGAGGTCATGCATCACCGTCGGCACATCGGCATCCATGGGATCGAGCCGCGCACCTAAACGGACAACCGGGCAGCCCATCTTGAGCAGTCTCCGCACCATCGGATCATCGGGCAACCGGCTCAGGATCGCGCCCTGTATGGCAAGGTTATCAGGGAAAAGTCCAGCACGATACCTCAGGTTGATAAGCCGCCAATGCAACTCGCGGGCCCGTTCGATGATCACTTTCGGCCAGGCACCATAAAAATCGATCCCAAATTCAAATACAACCACGGGACCATCCTGCCGCCTTGATATATCCAGACTTGAAATCGCTTGCAGCATGACGGTGATTCCTTTACTGAGCCAGCCTGAAGACGGCGGCATGATTCGTTCTTGGAACGCTTACCGGGCTGTACGTGAAGGCGGGCATGTCGGTCCATGTATTCACGCTCACACCACTGGAAAGTCCGTCAAGCTGCGCCGCATCCAGCCAAAGGGCGGCATCCGTCACACCGGCCGGCCCCGCGGCCTTGCTGGTGCAGGCCAGCACCACCCCGAGAGCAACCACGCCAATCTGCCTTGATAAACCGGTCATATGGAACACATCTTCCCCGTCGGCCGTTTGCCGCATGATTGCGACGATACGTTCGTGATTACATTAACCTGCCCCAGAAACGAACATCAAGGTTGTATTTTGGTGGATATTGTGAACTTGCGTGAAGAGTTTGTATTTGAGGCCATCGGCGGGGGTACCGATTTCAGCAGTCTCTGCATGGACTATGGGATCAGCCGTAAAACGGGCTACAAGTGGCTTGAGCGTTTTCGGCAACAAGGGATAGGCGGATTGCGTGAGCAGTCCCGCCGGCCTCATAGCAGCCCTGATGCTTTGTCTGAAGATGTGATTTGCTCGTTGATTCGCATCAAGCAGTCTGCCCCGAAGACCTGGGGTCCGAAGAAGGTGCCACAACCTACTTTCTGGCAATGACAGGGGGGAATTTACTGCTTGAGCTTCAAGGGGAATACGACCTTGCCTTTGTTTCGGTCGGAGAGTTCGCAGAACGATTTGACGAGTTGACGGATTAGGTAGAGAGCCTGGGTCAGCGACCCAAGCTACAAGGAGATGAGCATGGACACGCTGATATTCGGTCCCTTCTAGCCCCGTCTTGTCGAGATAAGGCCGTTTACTCCGGACGGTGCAGCGGGAAGGAAACCGCCTCGAAATCGAACGGATTCGGCACCATCACCGGCCGCAGTGACAGCAGCCCCTTGAGTTCTTTTGGTATTCGCCCGGAATACGATTGACCGCGTCCTCAGCCAAACGAGAAGCGGCCGCTCCACACCTCTACACCCTGCGCATTGTACATCGCCAGTTGCTGGGCGCGATCGGCCTGGCCGCAAGGGGATTCGAGTTCATAGGGCCGCCCCGCCTCGTCGGCGAATTGAAGGGAGGCGCGCAGGTCATCGGTGAGCGGCGAACTGGTCACCTGCATACCCGCGCGCAGCCGCCCGATCCATGGCGGCGTGTCCTGGCCGGGTGTAAACGGGGAGGGCTCATTCCAGCTCGAACCCAGCCTCCATTCAACCCCGTCCGCATCCTGCATGAAAAAGGTCAGCGAGTATATCTGCATGGCCCCCTCGGGCACGGCCAGTGTGTTCCCGCTCGACTCAAAGTTCCAAGCATTTTCCTCGACATCCTCACCGGCAGTGCCGAGTGTCATGCGGACCGTCATGCCATCCGGCACCGATAGAGCTACCGTCGGGCCGCTGTAGGCTTCCGTTGCGATGACGGGGGACACGGGGCTGTAGCCTGATCCATACTCCCGCTGGATCAGGAAGGCCGCGACGATCAGGCCGGAGACTATCAGCGCCGAGATACCGCCCCAGACGGCACTGGTGATCAGCCACGGCCGCGGCCGCGGCGGCGGTGTGCGCCGCAGCGCAAGCCCGGCCACCAATGGCGAGATCCAGCCGAAAACCGCGATGAGCAGAACCACTTGCAGGCCCACGATAAAGATTATGCTCGAAAACACCATGTGTCCCTCTCTTTCCTGGCCTCGGCAATATCCGGCAGCAAAACACCCATCAGGCGGCACAGTCAAACTTCCGCTCGGATCGGCACTGAAGCAGCACGCCAATGCGAAAACTGTAGTGAAGCGGCTTGCCCTTGTCCACCTCGAAATGGTCGCCATCGCGGGCAGGGCACCTGCGATTCAGTGCATGATGTTTACGAGTCTGCCCCGTTAGAGCCCGGGCCGGGATCACCGCAGCGGCAGATCAAAGGGCGCCAGGCGCGGCACGAACGCGTCGAGACACTCGATCAGCGTCTTCTCGATATCGTCAGCGAATGTATCCGCCACCTCGAACGCGATGGTGAGTACGGCCCGGCCGCGGCGGACGCGGGCGAGACCCTGGGCGGCTTGCGGCTGCCTCAGCATGCGCGCGCTGCGCATGAGCAGCAGATGGCCATTGTCCGCCAGTCCCAGCGGCCGCCCCGTCACGTCGATGCGCGTTGCCGCCAAGTCATTGAGTTTCGCCAGGATGTCATCCACGCGCGCCTGGTCAAGCGTCGTCGCCTGGTACGCTGACACCAGATCCTCTTCAAGGGAGGCGCAGGCCCTGCCGGCGCTCAGGCGCGCGATCTTCTCGAACACCTCCCGGCTGCGCTGCACCAGGCGCGTGACCTCCTCAGGCGATAAATCGAGTTCGTCCACCCGGTTGCTCATGGCGGTCGGCGACCAGATCTCGATCCCGACGTTGAGCTTGATCACGCTCCCCAACTTGGGTGCCTGCCCCGGCTGAAGAGGTGCCTGGAGCGCGCCGGGGTCCTGCACACGGATGTACTGCATGACCGCGGAGTCCTCCAGTCCGGACACGCTCTGCTCCAAAGCCGCGGCCACGCCTTCGCGTGAGCTGTCCTTGAGCACGGCTTCGACCATGACATTCTGGAAATGGGGCACCGCACCCGGCGGCAGCATCACGCCCGCAGCCGCCACCTGCTTGAGCTGGGCGACCATCTCCTCCCAATCCTCATCGGACATCCCGCGGATGGCCTGGGCGCTCCCGATCACGCCGGTATGCGGTGGCGTGTTACGCTCATGCCACTCGGCCTCGGTCTTGATCGCGCCGTTGGGCCCCATGTCCCACGGATAGCGATAAAGCCCGCCGGGCAACTCTCCCGCCGGCAGTAACACGGACTTCGCTGAAGGCACGTCCCCGGACAGTGACGCCCCCCGCAGCAGGCCTGCCGACAGCAAGACCATGGACCACACCATCCATTTCACCATATCGGGCCTCCCCCCGGCTTGTCCGTCACACTCTTCTTCGGCACGTCCGAAGGCTTGAACGGCGTCGGGAACGGACCCTCCTGCGCCGTCAGCACCCAACCGGCGCGCACCGGATCAAAGCCCTGCGCGAGGCGTTCCCGCCAACCGTTGAAATCGTTGTGCGCCAGGAACAGCTCGCCTTTGATCTGGTCGATCAGCTCCACGGTGGCTTTTGCCTCCGGGCGCTCGGTTGATACGAACATCGGGATCCAGAAGGACTCGACCCGCAGGTCCAGGTTCTGTCCCCTCTGCTTTCCCTTCGCGCTGTAATACGTTACATCCACGCGCATCAGCTTGAAAGTACCGAGCTGCCCGGTCGTCTCGGCGGGGGTTTCGCCGAACGCGATGACCGTCTCGGTCCGGCCCACTTCCGTACCCATGACGTCCTTCACGATCAGCGTGACCTTCACGGACCGCTCTTGCGTCCACCCCTCGGACAACGTGAGGCCCTCGTGCGGCGCCTGGGACTCCCTGGCCTCGCTCAGGCCCTGCACGGTCCACGCGAAGTCGTACGGCGGGTAGAAGCGGCCTGGCGGCGCGTAGCACTCGCCTTTCAGTTGCCAGAGCGTTCCGGCCGACATGATCCCCTCGGGCCTCACGATCCTGACGATCGGCGCGCTCGCGCGATCGACCTCGACAAACGGCTTCCATCTGTCGATCTCCGCATCGGTGAGCTCGGGGAAATCCGGCATGCCCGACGCGATCGGCAGGTACGACCTCGCCGCCGTGCCGAGGCTCTGCAACCCTTCGATGCACCGTTCCATGAGCGTTGCCGCCTCATCGGCATCCTTCTCAGCTTTCGGCAGTTCGTCCCGTTGGAAAGCCTCGGCCCCATGGCCGGCGCTGCCTGCCAGGTAGTCCTTCACACACCGTCCGATGAGACCCTCGCGCACCTCCGGCCGCGCGAGGTACTTGACGAACAGGGTTCCGCCCGGAAGGAAGACCTCGGCAAACTCGCCTTTCTGCTCGCAGTACTGGTTGACGACTTTGCGGAAGTAGGCTGGCGCCAGGCGCTGGCGCGTCTTGAACAGCGTGTCTTCATCCATCCCGGCCGTATTCACGTTTTCCATGATGCGCGGATCGAAATGGTTAAACATGTTGACCCGCTGTTCGGTAAACGTCCGGCCCGGCACGAAGTAAAGGACGGTGCTGGCCTGCTTCATCGATGTCGCATTGGCCAGGCCGGTGATGGCGGATGCCGGGTTGAGGCTGCGGATGAAGCCCCAGAAACCGCTTGTGTCGGCAGGCGTATACCCTTGGTAGACCATGTCGGCAATGCCCCGCGAAATCTCGAAGTCGACAACCATGATCGTGCCGTTGGCGATGTTGTAGACCATGTAGACCTGACCGACTGCGGGAACGAAGTAGCCTGCGACGAGCACGGCCGCGCCCTCGAACTCGCCGTAACACAGGGCTCCCCTGACCGCGAGGAACGGCGAAACCCCCTTGAGATTGGAGACGACCTCGAAGCCGGCGGCCCACCCGACGGCTTTCCAGTCCCACTGGGATTCCTGGCCTGCGCGGATGATCGTGATCACGGAATCGAGATTCCCCAGGTTAAAAACGTGTCCGGCGACTTTATTAACGTCCCACCCCTGCGCCTTGTTGGCGGCGGCTTGCAGCCGGTCGATATCGCCCTGCCGGTAGAACCCCAGCTTCGCCAGCGCCAGTTCCTTCATCCGCGTGTATTTCTCCGGCGCCGTGTATTCTCCATCGCGCCAGATCACGGCGAATTCAGCCTGCGTGCGCGACAGGATGCGGCCGATCGCCTGGGCCTGGGCCTTGGCGTTTCCGAAGAACCCCGTGTAGTGATCCCCGATCAGGCTGCGCTTCAGCTCGGCGAGGTCGCGCAATGCCACGATCTCGGCGCGCCGCGCCGCGTCGGGTTCAGCATTGACGATTCGCTCCACCACCGCCGGCTCGAGATGGGCAAACGCATACACGATCTCGATGCGGGCCGCTTCCTGCAGGTTCTTCTTGAACTTATCGGGATCTTGCCGGAATGCGTCCTGGAACTCCTTCGGGAGCTTTTCAACGTCGATTTCGCCGGGTCTGATCCAGTCGTCGATGCGCGCGCTCGCGCTGCGGGTGATATTCTCGACCATCAGGGCGCGGCTCTTGTTCTGGAACCACCCCTCGGCATCGGTCACCAGCTTGTCCTGGGCCGCGCTGTCGAGCTTCCCGAGCTCGGCCTCGGCCTGCGTCAGCGTCTCGAGACCCTTGTTCTCCTTGAGGAATCCCAGCATCGCCCATCGCATCACGCTTTTCCGGGTGTCCGCGTTGCCCATGGCATTGCGGTTCTTGCGAATCTCCCCGGCGGTCTCATACATCTTGAAGAGATAGTCCAACTTCGCGGCGTCGGCATCCGGATACACCTTCTGCAGCATAGCCCGCTCCTTGGCGGGGTCTTTCAGTTCGTAATACAGTTCCCCGGGCTTGCCTTCCTCGACAGCCAGCGAGCCCATGCCGTCATCCATGCTACGCATCAGGTACTTGGCCCGCTCGGCGACTTCCTCGGGGCGGTTGTGGTGCGAGA
>CAZZBA010000157.1:0-9010 GCA_964652765.1 uncultured Victivallales bacterium
AAGGGTGCCCGTCCTACGTTCGCTTCACCTCCCAAAAAAATACCACTTCGTTTTCTCCCGCCCTGGGAGAATTGCTCAATTGCGTGAGTTTGCATTATCCGACTGGAAACAGAAATGTCAAACAAGTTGAAAAATAAGGACAAAAACTTCCTGACAAATTTCAGATTTCGGCTAGTATTCTGGTATTCCAGATTAACGAACATAAGGAATTTATGCGATGACCCAATTAGATAGCAAAAAAGGGCCAGCCCTGGTTTTTCAGGATTGTACAAAAAGCTTTCGCATGAAGACTGGTCTTGTCGAGGCTTTGAAGGGCCTGAACCTCACCGTTGCCCAAGGTGAGGTGACCGGGTTTCTAGGACCCAACGGGGCGGGTAAGACCACGGCCATGCACATTCTGCTCGGCTATCAGCAGGCGACCTCGGGACGGGCCGAGATATTTGGCGTGGATTCGCGCAAGTCTCCGGCCCGTCAGCGCATCGGCTACCTGCCGGAGCATCCGCAGTTGTACGGTTATCTCACCGCCATGGAGTTGCTGAAAGCCGCCGGAAGTCTGTTTGGAATCAACCGCAAGACACTTGCTCAACGCAGCGGGGAACTGCTTGAGCGTGTGGGGTTGGCTCAGGCGGCGGATCGGCGCATTGCCACGTTTTCGCGGGGCATGCTGCAGCGCATGGGCATAGCGCAGGCACTGATCAACGACCCGGATCTGGTTGTTTTTGACGAGCCGACCAACGGGCTGGATCCGTTGGGGCGGCTGGAGGTTCGCCGTCTGATTGAGGAATTGCGCCGCGACGGCAAGACCGTCTTTTTCTCGTCCCACGAGCTTTCCGAGGCTGAGCGTGTGTGTGATCATGTGGCCATACTCGCGCAGGGGCGGGTGGTCGCAGAGGGTTCAGTAGATGAGTTGGTTGCTTCCGGCGATAGCCTGGAGCGATTTTTTGTGCGGACCGTGCAGCAGGGTGGAGTGTCGTCATGAGCAGAATACGGGTGGTGGCCAGGCTGGTCTGGCTGGAGCTTTTGCGCAGCAAGGATGTCTATGTGCTGGCGGTGCTGCTGCTGGCCATGCTGGGGGCGTTACTTGGATCGGATGCCTTTGGCTTGGGGGGGGCTGCCCGCTACGTAATGGATCTGGGGCTGTTCATGACATGGCTGTTTTCGCTGGTGCTGGCTATTCGACTGACAGCCCGCCAGCTGCCTGGAGAGGAAAAAAGCGGCACGATCTATCCGCTCTTGGCCAAGCCGGTCAGGCGGGGTGAACTGGTGGTCGGTAAATGGCTGGGGGCCTGGTCGGGAAGTGCGCTGGCGACGGGCGTTTTTTATGCGCTGACCATTCTTGTTGTTTTGCTTAAAGGCGGATCGGTTGGCGTGGTTTCCCTGATGCAGGCTTTGTTGCTCCACGTATCAGCGTTGGCGGTGGTGTGCGCGCTGGCGGTGCTGGTTAGCACGCGCAGCAGTGCCGATGCGGCCAGCTCATTGACCTGGGTGCTGATAGCCGCCTCGTGGCTGATCGTACCCCAGGTCCCTCGGCTGGCGGCCGTGAGCGGCGCGGTTAGCAAAGCGGCGCTGATGGTGGTATATTATCTGCTGCCGCACTTCGAGCTTTTTGACATGCGTACACGAGTGGTCCACGACTGGGGACCGGCCCCCTGGGGGGCGGCTCTGGGTGCGGTACTTTATGCAGCCTTTCTGGCCGCAGCCTTTCTTGTTTTTGCCTGGCTGGCCTACCGTCGCAAGCTGTTTACGCGAGGAGCGGCCTGATGACTGTCTCGCGCCAAAACGCATGGGGTTTCCTGGCGGGGTTATCCTTCTGGATTCTCGCCTTCTGTCTGGCCTGTGAGCTTGCCGCCCCCGAGGACCATGGTGATGACTACGATGCGCTCTCGCAGTTGCTCGGCGAAAGCCGATCCCTGCTGGGGCTCGGATTCTACGAGCAGGCCGATCTCTATTTTCATCGCGGGGTGGGGCATGTTCACGAGACGGCATTCAAGGATTTTTTTATGCAGTGGGCGGAACAGATCACCCCTCAATCGACAGAACACGCGCATGGCAAGGAAATGGCCGAGGTTCTGCCCTGGTTGCGATTTGCCACCAAGGTTGATCCCAAGAATGTGGAGCCCTGGCTGGTAAGCAGCTTCTGGATGGCCGATGAGTTGGGGCAGCTCGATACAGCACATACGATAGTTGATGAGGCTCTGCGCAATCATCCCGGTGATTATCGTCTGTATGCCGAACGCGGCCGCCTGCTTCTGAAGCAGCGAAAAACGGCGGAGGCCGCGTGTGCGCTGGACACGGCCCTGCGTCATTGGAGTCCAGTTGCTGCGGATGGCGATGAGGAGCAGGCTTCCCTTGATGCCGTCAAGATACTTTCCTATCGCGCCTTCCTGTATGAATGGGCAGGCGAGACCAATGCCGCAGTTTCATCCTATGAACACGCATTGTCCCTTCGGCCAGATCAGAAGGCTCTGCGTGAGCGCGTGGACGAATTGCGCGCCGGTGTGGATCGGCGGGCATCGCTGGAAAATGTCTGGGATAACCTGTGTGCTGCACCGCATCCCATGCGGGATTGTGGACACGAGCATCATTGATGTCAAACCAGTTTCAGTTGGCGCAGCAGGGCCTCGGGGGCGGGGTCGCGTCCGCGGAAGTCACGGAAGACATCCATCGGGTGGCGGGCGCCGCCCTGGGCGAGGACGGTATCGCGGAAATGGCGGCCCACGGCTTCAAACGCGGCGGGGTTGTCGAGCCCGGCTTCCTCGAAGGCGGCGAAGGCATCGGCGGAGAGCACCTCGGCCCATTTGTAACTGTAGTAGCCCGCCGCGTAGCCGCCAGCGAAGATGTGCGAGAAGCCGCAGAGAAAACGATCTTCCGGCAGGACCGGCAGGATGCTGTAGGCTGGCGCGAGTGCTTCCTTGATGGCGTTGGGTGTGCGCGGGTCGCTTTCCGCGTAGCGTGCGTGCAGTTCCATATCGACCGCGCCGAATAAGAGCTGGCGCAGGGTGGCGCTGCCAGCCCGGAAGGTGCGGGCATCGATGATCTTGGCGATCAGCGCGTCCGGCAACGACTCACTGGTCTCGACGTGGCGGGACATGCGCCGCAGCACGGGAGCATGATAACACCAGTTCTCCATGAACTGGCTGGCCAGCTCCACGGCGTCCCACTCGACGTTGTGGATCCCTGAGGCGGCCGGGAGCTCGACGGTGGTCAGCAGATGCTGCAGGGCGTGACCGAACTCGTGGAAGAGGGTGGTGACCTCGTTGAGCGTCATCAGCGCGGGGCGGTCGCCATCGGGCAGCGCCTGGTTGCAGACCATGTAGGCGGCCGGGTTGATGATCGAGCCGTCCGGCCGGCGCTTGCGCGGGAGCACGGCATCCATCCAGGCCCCGCCGCGCTTGGTCTCGGGACGGCTGTAGGGATCGAGATAGAAGGCCGCCAGCGGTTTATCGGCGGCATCGCGCACCCTGAAGAAGCGTACATCCGGATGCCAGACGGGCGTCTGGCCGTCGGCGGCCTGGATGGTGACGCCGAAGAGGCGTTGCGTGATCTCGAACAGGGCGTCGAGCACGACCGGGAACTGGAAGAAGGGCCGAAGCGTCTCGTCGTCGAAATCAAAGATCGTCTTGCGCATCCGCTCGCTCCAGAAGGCAATATCCCAGGCCTTCAGCGGTTCGGACTGACCATGCTGGCGGGCGAAGTCGGCGAGCGCGGTGTGTTCGCGCCCGGCCGCCGGGCGGGCGGCTTCACGCAGGCGTGAGGTCAGCCGGTCGACGGCGGCGACTTTTTCCGCCATGCGGCTTTGCAGGATCAGGTCGGCATAGGATGCGGTATCGAGCAGCGCGGCCATTTCGCGGCGGCCGGCAAGGATGCGATCGATCAGGGCCGTGTTGTCGAATTCGCCTTTGGCGGCGCGGGTGACAAAGGCGCGATAGAGCGTTTCGCGATGATCGCGGCGTTCGCTGTACTGCATGAACGGCAGGAACAGCGGGGCTTCGAGCGTGATGTGCCAGGGTCCTTTTTCAGGCGAGCTTGCGTCCTTGCCCGCCCGGCGGGCGGCGGCGGACGCGGCGGCTAGCAGCGAGGGGGGCAGGCCGGCGATCTCGTCGGCCGATGTCAGCACCAGCGCGAAGGCCTTGGTGGCGTCCAGCAGGTGATTGGAGAACGTCGTGGACGCGGCGGCCAGTTCGTCGCGCAGGGTGCCCATGCGTTCACGTTTCGCGGGCGGGAGTCCGACACCGGCGGTGCGCGCGCCGAACATCGCGCTGGTGATCAGGCGGCGGCGTGCCTCGTCGAGCCGGTTCCAGGCCTCGCCCTCGCGCATGGTGCGCATGGCCTGGAAAATCGGTTCGCTCTGGCCCGTACGGGTGGAGAAGGCGACCACCTTCGGTTGGAGCGTCTCATGCACACGGCGCCAGTCGGGCGTGTTCATGGCGCTGTGCAGGTGCGAGACAATGCCCCAGGCGTAGTCCAGCGGTTCCATCAGCGCAAAGAGCGGTTCCATGCAGCCATCCCACGAGGGGGTGGCTCCGGCTTCCAGTCGGGCGAGCTGTTTCTCCGCCGTGGCCAGGATTCGGGGGATAGTCTCCTCGGCCAGGGCGGGAGTGATGCGGTCGAAGGCTGGCAATTGGTCGGTCAGCAGCAGCGGGTTGGTCTCGGGCATGATCGGTCTCCGGGGCGTAGCAGGGTTATCGGCAAAAATCCGCTGCTGACGGTAGCCGGATTCGCCAACGCCGTCAAGCCGCGCTGGGGTCGAGCAGCGGTTATCCTAGTACACGAAGCGCGGGACTTGCGGCTATGCGGTGTACGAGCGCGTCCAGTAGACGCGCAATCTACTCATACACCAGCCACGCCGTGGCCGTGCAATCAGAGTCAACCGTGAAGCGGATCCAGTGCGCGCTGTAGTCCTCGGGGAAACGGTATGTTTCCCGCTGGCCAGCCTTGATTGTGAATGTCTTGTAGATATGCCAGCCGGATTGGTGATCGATATTAACCTCTGCCGTTACCGTCACATCCTTGTCAGCACTCAACGCCAGCGTCCTGCGGTCATATCCGGTCATCAGATAGGGATCCGAGGGCTCGCCAGCGACGACCGCAGTGTCTTTCCACGGACCGCCTTGCCCCGTGGGCTTGCCCAGCTGCCAGAGATCATCGATCCCGCCACACCAGATGGCGGCTCCATTTCCCTGAAAGACATGCCCATCCGCTTTCGACTGGCTGGCAACACCGGAAAATACCAGCAGGCCCTGCCAGGTACAGAAATCATGAATCTGCTTGCGATGACTGGCCACGGGACGCATGCGCTCCCAGTCCGGCATGGCCTGGTAACCGGAGCGCGGTATTTCGTAAAAGCTTCCGTGAATGTTGGCCAGGTTACGTTCGGACTCAACTTCGCGCACCGCACGCGGCCAGCCAAACGCAAACGGGGCGTCATACATGGCATCCCCTTTCGGCAAGCGGAACTGACTGTCTTTGCTTTTCACGATAACCGATGCCTCATCCACTTCGAAATCAGCCTCAACCGCCAGCGTCTGCGCAAGTTCCGCATCGGATTCTGCCGCCAGGAACGCCATTTCGCGTGTGACCTCGCTGCAGGACATTCCGTTGGAGGCAATAATCCGGAGGTTGCGGATTTTCTCCTCTGGATAAAGCAGGCCACCGATGGCGTTGCCACCCAGTTCGGCCAGCCCTGCGAACAGATCCACGTTCGATTCCTGGAATTTAGCGGTAGTGCCATGGAAGTAGGCGGTGGCCTCGCAATCCCGGTCGGCAGTCACACGAACCCACTCGGCCTTGAGGCTTGCGGGAAGCGGTAATACGGCGTAGCTCCCGACTTCCACCGTGCAACGCTTTTTCCATTCGTTACGGCCTTCCGGATCAACATCAATGGTGAAGATTGCCTTCGGTGATGCGCAAAAATGCAGGACCCGCCGGTCAAAGCCCGCCACGAGGAAGGGGTCGGATGGCATCCCGCCCTTGACCTGGTCCTTGACCCAAGGTCCGCCATAGCCGCTCGCAGGTCCCCATTGCTTCAGGTCGTCAAACTCACCAAACCACAGATTACTCTGGGGCTGTCCACAGTGTTTGTGACCCATGACCGAGGCTTCGTCCGTGGCAATCACCAGTCGCCCGTTCCAGTCGCAGAAATCAGGAACGTAACGGAGGTGGCTGCAGATGGGGGCCATGCCGGACGTATTGCTGGCAGAGAAGGTTTTTGGGAATTGATAGAACATGCCATGCATATCCATCATCATGCCGTGCTTGCCGATCTCCCGGATCCGCGGCCATTCGGTAAACCATCCGTGCCGCGGATCGTTGTTGTGCGCCGCCTTGGGCAGGAGAAATGTATACCACTTCCCGTGGTCGAGCACTTTCAGTCGCAGGGATCGGCGATCCCAGCCGATCGACCAGAGCGGCCTGTTGTCGTCGGGCTCGGCGTATATTCCGGCGGGACCTGTTACGTCGGTGTACTGACGCCGTTCGATCATCTCCCATGTCGTGCCATCCCACTGGGCCAGCACGCCGGCATTCTCCTCGCTCACCGGCAGGTCTTCAACCAGCAGGTGGTCGGCATAGCCGCCGCCCACCTTGTGCTCGCCATTGTTCGAAACGACCAGTCTGCCCTGCGATGAGTAGGCACCCTTGCCATGCCAGCCCGGTACCGGCTTGTGAAACAGCTTGGTGACCGCTAGCGTATGCACATTGATCTCGTAGATCATACCTTCCATATCGACAACATAGACCTTATCCGCCGGATCCGTCAGGTGCCGCGCAATCGCCGTCACGCGCGCCGGCATGGTCTTTGGCGAGATCATGCGCACCTGACCCTTCGAATCGATCAGGTAGTGCCCAAGGACGAGCTGGTTGGATTCCCGGTGAATCATGCGCCCGGCTGGCGTCCCGCCGACACTCTCTGGGTGAATGGTCATGTTCATGTTTGCGTCGATGGAGTACAGCTTGTGTGTGCTGCCATCGGGATGATGCGCACCATAAGTGATCATCCACAGCTTGCCGGCCCAAGGCACAAGCGCACCGATTCCGCATTCAGTCAGTTGGAAGAATTCCCCGTCTTCCATAGTATAGGTGCAAAGGTGCGGATATACGCCACTGATTTGCATGTGACCGGTTTCACCGTTTGTCTCTGTTGTCCTTGCTGCTGTCATACTCGCTCTCCTTAGCGCGCTCTACGGCCCTGAAAATTCGCCGCTTTCTAAAAAGGATGTGGGTATGCGGGTGTGCGAGTATGTGGGGAATATCTGTGCAAAACGCCACCCACACACTCACGTACCTACACACTCACACACGCTCTCCAATAGTTTCACTCCTGCATCATGCGTATGCCTCAAGTTATTTGGCTATTCTCCCCAAAGCACGCCACATTGAGTAGCGAACCTGGTCAGAACCGACCAGTTATAGCGCTTGAAGCGTCCATTCAAATCGTTATATATATTGACCATGAATCGTAACGAAACACAACACGATCTCTAAGCCGACTGGCTGAATCTTCAGTTGCACGTGCTCTGGTGTTGTGACCACAAGGCGGCAACGGGACCAGGTGGCCCCACCAGGCCCATCTGTTTTTGGATGCGAGAGGCTATCCTGCCGATGCTATAGGATGAGTGGGCGCGATTCAAGAATTTCGTTGCCCTGGACTTGTCCGATCTTGTAGGGTTGGATAACAGGAGCGTGAATATTAAGGGATGCCAGTGCTCAAGGATCTACCTCCCGCAAACAGCATGGTCGGGCTGTCCGAAGCATGAAGCCGGATATTCAACAGAAGGAAAAGGTCAAGAAGGAGATAGGATTATGTATTACACGGGTTTTGCGGATGAGGCGGCGACGGGGATTGATGGACAGATCCGGGCGACGAAGGAACTAGGCTGGACGTTGATCGAGAGCCGAAATATCGACGGCAAGAATATCCACGATATATCGGATGAGGCGTTTGACGCGGTGTGCGGCAAGCTGGCCGATGCCGGTGTCAGGATCAACTGCTTCGGGTCGGCAATCGCCAACTGGCGCACACAGATTACCGATCCCTTCGAGCGGACGCTTGAGGAAGTCCACCGCGCCATCCCGCGTATGCAGCGGCTGGGCTGCGGCATGATCCGCATCATGAGTTTCGCTGTGCTCAAGGATCGCGGTCCCGAGGACCAGATGGAGGCGGAACGCTTCCGGCGCATGCGCGAGCTGTACCGGCTGTTCACCGACGCCGGTATCACCCCCGTGCACGAGAACTGCATGAACTATGGCGGTATGGGATGGACCTATACCCTGAAGCTGATCGAGAACGTGCCGGGGCTTAAGCTGGTCTTCGATACAGGTAATCCCGTTTTCACCGATGACCGCAGCAAGTCCGAGCCGTATCCGAAGCAATCGGCCTGGGAGTTCTACCGCAAGGTCAAGGAGCACGTCGCCTATATGCACATCAAGGATGGCGTCTGGGATCCGGAAGCGAAGAAGTCGAACCATACCTACGCCGGAGAGGGGCAGGGGGACGTCAAGCGTATCGTCAAGGATCTGCTCGACAGCGGCTATGACGGCGGGTTTTCGATGGAGCCGCATCTGGCCGTCGTGCACCATGATCCGAGTATTCAGTCGCCGGAAGCCATCAAGTATGCCAACTATGTCGAGTACGGCCAGCGCTTCATGCAGTTGGTCGCTGACGTGCGCGGGTGAGCGTGTGTCCCGCGGCTCGCCGAGGACGGCTCGCCCTACCTTGTGCGACCGCAACCCAACGGGTAGGGCGAGCCGTCCTCGGCGAGCCGCGGCCAATGGAGTCGAGGAAGGAGATAGACTTAAGTGTATCCGGTCAAGTGTACCGCCGCTCAGTCGACGGGCACTTCCGTCGGTTCGCGCAGACCGTACTTGCGGACGAGGCGCTGGAGGTAGGCTCGTTCGATGCCAGCCTGCTTTGCGGCTTGCGAGACATTGCCCTCGTGGCGCTTGAGCAGGTCGGTGACGTAGCCCAGCTCGAACTCCTGGACCAGCTCCTGCTTGACGACCTTGAACGGGC
>CAZZBA010000158.1:0-8998 GCA_964652765.1 uncultured Victivallales bacterium
GCGAAGGGAAACAAAGATGATGCGAGCCTATGCGCTGGCGCTCGTCGCCGCCTGTAGAGGCTAAACAATGAAAATGTCATATGTTACCGTGACAGCCCTGATGCTGGGTTGTCTTGTCTCGCTAGCCCAGGCGCAGGTTCGAGGAGACCAAACGATGAAATTGGAGAACCGCTTGGTAGCAGTCGAGATCGACCGGGCGAATGGGGCAGTGAGTTCGATCCATGACAAGGAGTTGAACAGCACCTACGCCTTTGTTGGACCCGGGTTCGAGGTGACGACCGCGACCGGCACCGTCCGTTCCGTCAAGGCTATGGCGGCCAAGGAGGGCACCCCGGCTCCAGAAGAAGGGAAAAGGAAGAAAAACAGCCATGACCAGCAACGAGGAAAATATAAAAACAAGTCAATCGGTAGAGACGGCAGGACTACTGGCGGGAACGATGTGTGACGCACACGCTTCCGATATCGGGAAGTACAATGTGGTCTGGGATTCGCCGAGCAAGGACTGTCACGGCTCGATGCCGTTGGGCAATGGCGATATCGGGCTCAACGCCTGGATCGAGCCCTCCGGCGAGCTGGTGTTCTATATCGGCAAGACCGATAGTTGGGAGGACAATGCCCGGCTGGCCAAGGTCGGGAGGGTCCGCGTGAAGCTGGATCCCGCGCCGGTCATGACGCCATTCCGGCAGGAGCTGTCGCTGGCCGATGCAACGCTGGTGGCGCGCTATGGCGACGGCACCCGTCTGCGGTTGTGGGTGGACGCGAATCATCCTCTGATCCATGTCGATATCGAGGGCGGGCCGACGTCGACCACGGCCACGGCTTCGTTCGAGTTGTTGCGGACAAACTCCCATGTCCTGCCCAGCATCGAGCCGTCCGACGTGACGGCGGGAACCAACCGACGGATCACGGTGGAGCCGGACACCGTGATTGCCGGGTTGAATGGCCGCATCGGCTGGTATCACCACAACATCAAATCGGAAGGCCCGGCGGAATACGCCCGGATTCAGGGGGTGAGTGATTTCCCCCGCCGGGATCCATTACTGCACCGGACCTTTGGTGCCCTGATCAGTTGCGACAATCCCGTGCGGCTGGATGATACGCGGCTTCAGTCCGGTTCCGCCGGCGGGCATCGTTTCGACATCTGCGTGCTGACGCGGCATCCGGCGACGCCCGCAGAGTGGGTGCAGGCGGTCGAGGAACAGATGGCCTCGACCGGGCTGATCCCGTTTGCCGAGCGGCGGCAGGCGCATGAGCACTGGTGGCGCGAGTTCTGGAACCGGAGCTGGATCCAGGCGACCACCGCCGTCCCGGCCACCGGAACGCCGTCCGGAAAACTGGAACAGGACGATGCCGCCTACCTCAGCCAGATGTTCGCCCTCCAGCGGTTTATCACCGCCTGCGCGGGGCGGGGCGCGTTTCCGATCAAGTTCAACGGCTCGACCTTTACCGTGGCGGCCCAGGGAAAAACCGGTGACGCGGATTACCGCCGGTGGGGGCCGGGTTACTGGTGGCAGAACACGCGGCTGCCGTATTACGGCCTGTGCGCCAGCGGCGATTACGAGATGCTGGAGCCCCTGTTCCGCATGTATGTGGATGAGATTCTGCCCTTGAACAAATACCGGACGAAACGGTATTTCGGCTTTGAGAATGCCGCCTATTTCGAGGAAGGGATCACGTTCTGGGGCGATGTGTCCCAGTTGGCATATGGCTGGACCCCGGTGGAAGAGCGCAAGGATCCGTTACAGGCGGGTCACTGGTTTAAGTACGTATGGGTGGGCGGGCTGGAGCTGATCTGGATCATGCTGGAGGCGTACGAGCACACCGGGGACGAGGCGCTGCTCCAGAAACGCATCATCCCAACGGCGGATGCGGTGATCCGCTTCTTCGACAGCTACTACAAGACCAATGCGCAGGGGCAGCTGGTGTTCAATCCGTCGCAGGCGTTGGAGACGTATTTGGATTGCACCAACGCGATGCCGGAGGTTGCCGGTCTACATGCGGTGACCGGAAAACTGCTGGCACTGCCGGAGCGTGCGGCGAGTGCGGCCCAGCGCGCGTACTGGAAAGCGTTTGCCGGCCGGTTGCCGCCGTTGCCCACGCGGAGCACGCCGGACGGTGAGGCGCTGGCGGCGGCGGCCGTTATTGGTGCCAAGCATAACTCTGAGAATCCTGAACTGTACGCGGTCTTTCCGTTCCGGCTGTGTGCGTTCGAGAAAGATAACAGGGACCTTGGTGTAAACGCCCTTAATCATCGTGCTGACCGCGGGGCGTTCGGCTGGCGGCAGGATGACCTGTTCATGGCCTATCTTGGACTTACCGACCAGGTGCGCGAATACGTTGTCAGCCGTGCGCGGAACAGCGACAAAGGTTCAAGGTTCCCGGCGTTTTGGGGGCCGAACTACGATTGGATTCCCGACCAGGACCATGGGTGTGTGCTGCTGAAGGCTGTGCAGTCCATGCTGCTGCAAAGCGATGGCGAGAAGATCTTCGTGCTACCCGCGTGGCCGAAGGCGTGGGACGTTTCCTTCAAGCTCCACGCCCCCGGCCAGACCGTCATCGAGTGCGAACTCCGCGCCGGTAAGATCGTTAAACTCAATGTCACCCCGGAGTCGCGGAAGAAGGATGTCGTGATCGTGGACTCGTTTGCAGCTTCGGCTGGAGGTGAGGTCAGGCACTAAACGGATTTCGCCGGGAGCAAGAGATGGGGCTTGTACTTATAATTCTGACAGGTTTGATATGGAGCGGAATCGGCGTGGTGCTTGGTCTTGCGGTCAGGCGCAGATCCGATGTTCACAGCTTCATAACCGCTGCGTTTCTCATGAGCAGTATTAGTTCCTGGGTTCTTCTTCCGGATTGGCGACAGCTCCTGGTCGGTGAGGTTGAGCGGCCGGGCTCGCTGGTCCTGCTCCTGTCGCTGGCAGGGGTGGCCGGGGGAGTGGGGATGCTCTTTCTCCAACGGGCCATGGTGGCCGGAGCCGCGGCCTGGACCGTCGGGCAGTCTGCGCTGGTGATTCCCTTTCTTGCCGGCTCTCTCTTTCAGGGAGAACCCATGCGCGCGAGTGGGGGGGTGGGGGTGGTGGCGATTGTGTTCAGCCTGATTGCCTTTGCCAGGCGAAACCGGCATTCAGAGCCGGGCTCCGTGTCGGCCGACGCACGGAACTGGTTGCGAGACGCGATCATCGCGTTCGTTCTTCTGGGCATTCAGCAGACGCTGTCGAGTATCCCGTCAACTTGGCCGGGTTGGACGGACTCGGCGGGACTTCGTGTTCCGATCAGCCTTACCGCCGGGGCGCTTCCGCTGCTGTTTCTGGCGATGTTCACGCGGATTGGTTTGAACCGGGAGGCATGGGGCCTAGCCGCTCTCTATGCCGTGCTGGTCATTGCCGGCCAGTATCTACTCTTTGCCGCGATGGATCAGCTGCGCCTCGAGGGGCGATTGTCCCTTGCTTTTCCGATCGCCCTCGGTTCATGCATTGTCATATTTGCGCTATGGGACCTGATTGTGTGGAAACAACACCCTGACAGCCTGACGCTGGCAGGAATCTGTCTTGGCTTGCTCGGTGTTGTCGTGCTGGCGCTATAGCGAAGGCAAAAGAAAAGGGAGGTGCAGATGAGCCCGTTAAAACTCGGAATCGTTGGTGCGTGTGGTCGTGGTGGCGATTTCAAGAGCACGTGTGATGTTATTGATGAGATATGCATCCATGCGGTGTGCGACAATAACGAGGAGAGGCTGGCGAACTGCAAGGAGGCGCTGGGGGCAGAAGAGGCCTACCTCGACTATGAGGAGATGCTGGAGAAGGCGGGCCTGGATGCTGTGTTGATCGGTACCCCCATGCATTTCCACGTGCCGCAATCGATCGCGGCGCTCAATCGTGACATCCACGTCTTGTCCGAGGTCCCTGCCGGCGTGTCGGTGGCGGAATGCAGGCGGCTCGTGGAAGCCTGCAAGTCCAGCAAGGCGGTCTACATGATGGCCGAGAACTATATCTATATGAAGCCGAACCAGATCGTGAAAGAGCTGGTGCGGCAGGGGCTGTTCGGCACCCCTTACTACGCCGAGGGCGAGTACATCCATGATGTGAAGGAGATGTCGCTTACCACGCCGTGGCGACGCCATTGGCAGATGGGGATCGACGGGATCACCTACGGCACGCACAGTCTTGGCCCGATCCTGCAGTGGATGCCGGGCGACCGGGTTACCCGGGTCTGCTGCGAAGCAGCCGGTGTACGCCAGCAGGACACCGAGGGGAAACCCTACTGCCAGGCTGGCAGCGTCATGCTCTGCAAGACGGAGAAGGGTGCGCTCATCAAGATCAAGGTTGACCTGGTCTCCGATCGTCCCCACGCCGGTACAAATTACCAGTTGCAGGGAACCGATGGCTGTTACGAGTCCAGCCGTGGCGGCCCTTGGGACAAGGACAAGGTGTGGCTCCGCAGCCGGGACAAGCATTGCCGCTGGCGGGAACTCTCCCTATTCAGTGAGGTGCCCGAGCTGGCCGAGAAATATCTGCCGGCACGTTGGCGAGAGGCGTCCGAGGTGGCCCAGCGCGCGGGACACGGCGGCGGCGACTATTTTGAAATTCTGGACTTCGTTAACACCATTCAGGGCAAATGCCAGAATCCGATTGGGATCCACGAGGCGATGGATATGACCTTGCCGGGGCTGGTCAGCCAGCAGTCGGTTGCCGAAGGCGGCCGCTGGATCGACGTGCCTGATTCGAGGGCGTGGTAGCAGGAGTTTGGGTTGCAGGTAATCGTTCGCCTAGGGAAAGGGATCGGTATGGAAAATAAGATCGGATACGCGGAGTTCGAGGACAAGTGGCAGGAGAATGCGCGGCTGGCGCTGGATACCATCGCGATGCAGCCGACCAAAGGTATTCCATGCTGGATGCTGAATGATATGCAGTGGTCGCATCTGGATGATTTATCCGGGAACAGGCCGGGCAGTTATGAGAAAGATCCGGTCCGGGTCTACCGGGAATTCTCCCTGAAGTCGGGCGTGTGTTTTATTGACCAGTGGATTCCCGAGAACCCGCTTAGCATGAAGGATCAGGGCTACGATCACAATACCCCGCGTGGAGTAACGACTGGCGCGGAGCGCGTTGTCCTTGACGGAATTGTAATCGATTCGCCCGAAGCAGTTGTTCAACACATGGAAACTGTTATGTTCGCGCGATGGGCAAAACAGAAGCGCGATATGGAGTCTGATCCAGACCCTAAGGTCAGCCGTCACATTGCGGGCGAGGTTGCGGTTCAGACCCTGTTTGGCATGAACATGCTTAAAGGGCCCTATGGCGGTTTCTTCAGCTTTCCGGCTCTTCAGTACTGGGTTTACGGTTATGAAAACTACTTCATGGCATACGCGCTCTATCCAGATGTAATGGAGCGGGGTTTCAGTCTGCAAGCCGACATGGCCGAGGTGTACAACCGCCTGGCCGCGCGCGCCATCGTAGAGGGTGGACTGCCCCGGCTGGTCCGGCTGGACCACGATATGGCCGACTCGCGCGGGATGCTGGTGGATATCCGGACGCTGGACCGGATCTGGTTCCCGCACTTTGCGCGCGCCATCCAGCCGCTCCTGCACGCCGGCATCCGGCTGATCTGGCACTGCGACGGCAACCTGATGGATATGGTTCCGCGCCTGCTGGAATGCGGCCTTGGCGGGTTCCAGGGATTCCAGTACGAGGACGGAATGGACTATGAAAAGATCTGCCGGATGAAAACCCGCGAGGGCGACGGGCTTTTCATCATCGGTGGAGTTTCGGTCACGACCACGCTCCCGCTGGGCACGCCGACCGATGTGCGGCGCCAGCTGGACTGGCTGGTTGAGAAGGGTCCGAAGGTCGGCCTCATGATCGGGGTTTCCAGTTCCATCGCCCCCGGCGTGCCGTGGGCCAACATGCAGGCGCTGGTTGAGGGATTGGCGTACTACCGCAAAAACCGGAGCTGACAGGCAGATCATACAACATGACGACATTGTTCACAGATGCGTTCAAAGCCCTGTTGCCGGAGGAACAGGAGGCCTATCACCGCTCCGTGTTCATGCAGATGGACACGCCGGGGGCGGCGGAATTGCGCCGGCAATACTACGGCGGCCTGTTGCGCCACATGGGGAAGAACGTCCGGATCGGCGTCGGGGTGAAGTTCGTGCATCCGGAATGGATCACGCTGGGCGACGATGTGAGCATTGATGACAACTGCACGCTTGTTTCCCGCTCGGAAAGAGGAATCGCTCTTGGCGCTTCCGTATGCCTGAAGCACGGGGTCTACCTGGATACCGAGACCGCTGAGGGCTACATCGAGGTGGGCGCCCGCGCCTATCTCGGGACGGGCTGTTGCCTGCACGGACACGCAGGGCTGGAGATTGGTGAGGACACGCTGTTGGCGCAGAACGTTACGATCACGCCGTTTTCACACAAGTTCGAGGATCCGGCCATGCCGATCATCAAGCAAGGCGGCCACATGCGTAAGATCACCATCGGGCGCGACTGCTATCTGGGAATGTGCACCTGCGTGCTGTACTCAGGGGACATCGGGGACGGCTCGGTGATCGGCGCCGGGTCGGTGGTCGTGAAACCGGTGCCGGCGTTCTCCGTGGCCGTTGGCGTCCCGGCCCGGATCAAGCGCAAGCGCGGCGAATCCAAGGATAAGCAATGAGGAATGCAATATGAAACTGATGACGATCTTTGATTTCTACGTCGCGGTCCTAGCGGCTATCGGCTGGTGGGCCAGCCGGCGGGCGGCGATGATCCGTAACCTCGGCACATTTTCGGCTTACGCGTTGTTGCTTTGCCTGACGGCTCAAGCAAATGCTTCAGAGACCAATTTGTACTTGCCGGTTTTGCAGTGGGAGGGATACGTCCGTGGTGACGGAAACAGGGGGTACTGGAATGTGCAGAAAATGGTCAACTACAATGAGAATCTGGCCTCGGTGTATTATCGGCCCCTGGTTAACAACGCTTATCAAGGGGTGTCATGGGCCATACCGATGCCGTTGCTTACAAATGTCATGGATAACTGCCAGCCGGAACTGGGCGCGGCCCATTCTAACGGCATCAAGATCATCGGGTATGCAGATACTGTTCAGTTCAGTCCCACAATATTCACACAGCACGGTATTGCTTCGGAACCGTACTACGCGCTGAACAGTCTGGGCGCAACGGTTCCCTATGGTGTCTATGATGGAGGTAACTATCTGGCCTGCATCACAAGGCCGCAATGGGTGGAATTTCAGAAAGCTGTTGTGAATTACACGGCCAGCAGGGGATTCGATGGCCTGATGTTTGATTTATATCCCTATGCAAGTCCGCTCGGATACTCCTGCCACTGCAGTGATTGCGCATCCTCATGGAGCAACCGCAGCAGCAGCGTTTTCGGCTCACCCCAGAGCATGCCTGGCAGCACACTGGATTTCACCAGGCCTGTGGATCGGGTCTACTATCAGTGGCGGCTTGATCTGCTCAATACGTTCATGAAAGCAGTCGAAACCAACGTCTGGGCCTCAAGCCCGGAATTCATGCTGCTGCAAAACGCCAATGCGGACTTTCCGGATTATGTGTATTGCGCAATCAACGGAGGTCTCAAACTACCGAACTCGGAAATCTCGCAACTGTCACTTGGCTCCGAGTCCTCTCTCTATCTGTATCGGATGGCGGAAGCGGCAAGTGGAAACAAGCTGTTTGCCATCATGAATTCGCCCTCGCAGTGGGCGCCCCTGTTCAGGTACAAGTGCGGGCTGGCCGAGTCCTATGCGGCGGGAGGGAATCTGATGGCGTGCAGCGATTCCTCGGTCGATGCCGCGACCGGGACCTTTCTGGGCAGCATCAAAAGTCGCGAATCCTGGTACCTGGGGTCGGTCTCGGGTGCCAAGGTCGGCATCCTCTACTCCTGGCGTGATCATGTCTATTTGCAACTGGGAGGACTCACAACCAGCGGGGTTATGGGTTGGTCTCAGAACGCGGCCAGACGTGCGGCTGCGATTCTTGCGCACCGTGGAATTCCCTTTGATTACGTGATTGTCGAGAAGGGGTTGTCGCTGTCAGCGCTAAACAAATACGATGTCATTATTGCACCCAATCTTGCATGGCTTGACGACTCCGACGCTGATGGCCTCAACTCCTTTGTGCAGCAAGGAGGAGGACTGCTCAGCATCGGGGTAGGGTTCATTGACCAGTGGATCCCGCGCAATCCGCTGACCATCGGTTCGCACGGCTACGAGGCCGGCAAGGCCAACACCGCTACGGATCACAGGGTCAGAGTACCAGGCCTGTACAAAGGTTGCATAAGGTTCATTTCCGAGGCTTCGGGCAAGTGGAAGCCGGTGAGGGCAGGCGGCCAGATTATGAGAACTACCCGGTGGCAGTCGCCGTCACATCGGTACCCGTGCGGTTCCCAGATCCTGGTTCATGATAACAATGGGGCGCAGTTCCCTGAGTCCCCACGAACAGGCGAGCATCCCGGCTTTGCTTAGGTCAGTTTTTGTCTTCATGTTGCTAAAATATACAATATCTATATGCAAATATACAAGACACAAGCTATTGCTGTTCCATGTTGATGCGCTATTGTATGTCATATCAATTCATAGGTGCTGGATTGTTTCCGGCAAACCTTATGGGATGCTAGTGAATGGAGAGGTAAATGTCTAATGTCAAATTGCAACCCCTATGCATGACCCCTATGCATGGTGAAATACTACTGTGAGCGGATGCGGGCCGTGTACCAGTGATGTCGGTCTTGTCGTAAATCATGAATAGAATTACCGCAAATGTGGCATACTCGTTTTTTGTCCGTCTGTTATGTTTCAAACTAGAGTTTTAGTTTCTGGTTCAGGGAGGGGACCTTTTGATGGAACGGATTATTAATGTGGGGGTTACCCCCGTTGTTGTTGGGCTGATCCTGTGGTTGGCGTTTTGCGGGGTGGCGGGTGCGCAGAGGGCTGGTGAGGAGATCCTGTATCCGGGAACGGATTTCGCGAAGCTCGACACGTTCGAGTCGCTGA